>PMYF01000587.1:0-12667 GCA_003171295.1 Acidobacteriota bacterium
GGCATCGGCGACGGTCACAATGCACCTGGGTGTGACGCGCTCGCCGCGGTTCGCGAAAATGGTATAGGCCCCCGCGACCTCGAGCGGCGTCGCGACATAAGCGCCCAGCGCGATGGCGGGTGTCGGCTCCAGTTGCTTGTTAAAACCAGCCGTCACGGCAAGGTCGCGAACCTTGCCGTAACCGACCATCTCGGCCAGGTGCACGGCGGGCACGTTGAGGGATTGGGTCAACGCCTCACGGACGGTTACCGAGCCGTGGTATGCCTGCTCATAGTCTTCTGGCGCATACGATCTATTCCCGAATTCAAACGTGGTGGGTTCATCCGGCAGAACCGTGGCGGGCGTGATGAGAGGTAGTGATCCGTCCACGCCGGAGTTCAGCGCCGCCGCATACACGAACGGCTTGAACGACGAACCGGGCTGGCGCCGTGCCAAAACGTGATTCAACTGGCTCTCATTGTAGGCGCGACCGCCCACGAGGGCCTTGACGTCGCCAGTGCCCGGGTCCAGAGCCACCAGAGCGACTTGCGGCTGGCCCGAGTCCGGCGGAGACTTCTTCTTGCGATCCCTCTCCTTCTTTACCTGCCGGTCCAGTTCGATCAGGCCGGCGCGCGTGCCCTCCGACGCCGCTTGCTGGAGACCAAGATCAAGGGTGGTGTAAACGCGATAGCCTTTTGAAAGCAGGTCGGTCTCGGAAAATTGTGTGAGCAATTGCGCCTTCACCATATCCACAAAATAGGCCTGCTGGCGGGCTTCGAAGGGCTGCGCAGTCAATCCCAGGGGAACCGGCGAGGCCTGCGCGGCCTGGCCGGCGCCGATGAAGCCTGCCTCCTGCATGCGCCCCAGCACAAAATTTCGCCGTTCGGCTGCCCGCTTAGGATGTTGGTAGGGCAAGTACAGATTAGGACCACGAATCAGCCCGGTTAGGAAAGCGGCCTCGGGGAGCGTAAGGGCGCTGAGGTCTTTGTTAAAGTAGACGGAAGCAGCCTCGCCAAAGCCATAGATGGAAAAACTATCCCGTTGACCGAGATAGACCTGGTTCGCGTAAAGCACGAGAATCTGCTCCTTGGTCAACCGGTGCTCGAGTATCATGGCGAAAAAGACTTCCGCCATTTTCCGCCGGATCGTGCGACGAGGCGTCAAAAAGAGGTTTCGTGCGAGCTGCATGGTCAGCGTACTGCCACCTTGCAGCCGCTTGTTCGAGCGGAGATCCGCGATAGCGGCGGCAATGATCCGGAGAGAATCCACGCCGTGGTGCGAGTAAAACCGATGGTCTTCGGTAGCGAGAATGGCATCCACCAGCGTCTTGGGAAGGTCTTGGTAACGAACCAGGCGACGCTTCGCGCGGCTTGCACCAAAGAGGGTCGTGATGGGTTCGGGCTCAAGCCAGTATGTCTTCAATGCGGTCTGGTTATTGAGAGCCGTAATCGACACGAGGCGATCGCTTTTGAATTCCAGCCTTGCCGGACCTTCGAACCTTTGACCATTTCGGAAGTAAGACTGGGGGCCCGGCTGGATTTCCAGCCCCTTGCCCGTCACGATATAGCTCCCGACACCTTGGCCCTCCTGGCCCTCGGTGTAGCTGGCCTTGCGGAGGTGAGCCGTGACCGCGCCGGCAGTCAAAGGCTGTCCCACTTGCAACTCGCTTGGGGCAGCCAGGATTACAGCCGGATTGCCGAAAACGTTCCCATCCAAGCGGGCATCAATGATTCGCCCGAAATGCAGGTAAAAATGAATAAAAACACCCGCCGCAGTCGCGACAGTAAGCACCATCACTAGCCCTGCTCCGAGCAGAAGTTTCTTCCAGGGGGGTGGCCGGGGACTGCCTGATATTGTGTGAGGTTCCTGGCCCTGTGAGGGGCTGCACCTCTCCTTAAGTCGACTTATGGTCATTTATCTCCTCTTTCGCTAGCTTCAGCGCTGTCGAGAACCAAGAGGAGTCTCGCCCCGGGCTTCCTGGAGGTTCCTGATGGTTGGGGCCGTATCGCCGGCGCCCTGCCTCATCCTATCGAAATAACAGTGCGCACCCGGCCGGCTTTATGGCATGCGTCTATAGCTTGGAGTCCCCGCAGCAGACTCCAACGATACCGGCTGGATTGCACTCGTGGCTTGCACAGATGATTCTCTACGCGGTCCCACCGTGGCGCTGTAAACGCCGCCGTTTCCAGTTTTCTGGCGGTTTACATGTGCATCGCGAACCGCGGCGAGCTTCGGTTTTGTCGGGCTCGACTTCTCTAACCGGATCAAATCCGCGAGGACAGTGGCTTTCAATTGCATGAACGGTTCAGCTTCTTTGAAGTCGCTAAGAGTTTCCTTGCACTCTTTGAATCCAATGCTGCACTTGCTTTCTCCCGAAGTCTGGCGATTGCTTTGGGGCGCTGGTCCAGCGGCTGAGGACGTCGCGCAGAAGCTCAGAAGGAGACATGCCAGAGTCAATCTTTTCATTGCAAGCTCCTTTTGCCCGCAAGGCCGGGAGGGCGTCAGCCGCTCCCTCACCGGATCCCGGCTGGCAGCTCGACGCACACTGGTTATACCCCGGAGTAATTCGCTTGTCAGGCCTGTACCGCTCACAGGTTTGGTCGAAATTGCTCATCGAAGTTGAAGAGGGGAAACTACAGCGTGGGAACGGGCTAAGAGGGCGTATTCGGCCTCCGTTGCATATTTCTGCTCGAAGCCGGATGGGCGTTGGTCAGCACGGAAACTCAAAAATCCAAATTCCAGGAAAACGTACATTCCCGCTGCAATAAGCGCCACAGTAGTGAAGCACCCGACAAGAAAGAACTTCGTCGGTCTGCTCCTTTCAAAGGTGTGGGTCTAGCTGCGCGATGAAAGCGCTATTCGGACCGCAAGGCTTCGATTGGATCTAGNNATCCCGAGCACAATTCCGACGAACCCGCCGGCGATGGACAGCGTTACAGCCTCGACCAGAAACTGGGTGAGAATATCGCGCGTCTTGGCGCCGACGGCTTGGCGCAGTCCAATTTCTCGCGTCCGCTCCCGGACAGAGATCAGCATAATGTTCATGATGCCGATGCCACCCACGACCAGTGACACCGAGGCCACGGCCGCAAGCATGATCGCCATGATGCTCGAAGATGCCTCTTGCGCGGCGAAAAGCTCTTGCAAGTTACGAATCGAGAAGTCGTCGGCCTCGGAAGCCTGCAGATGATGCCGTTGCCGGAGCAGCGCCTGGGCCTCCTCCTGTGCAGCCGGGATCTGGAGGCCGGATTTTGCCTGCATCATGATGGTGTCCACGGCATCGGCATTGGCCGATTTTGCGCCAATCACTTTCCGTTTAGCGCTTGAAATGGGGAGAAGGATGACGTCGTCCTGGTCCTGTCCCTGCGCGGATTGGCCTTTGGGGGTTAGCACGCCGACGACGGTGAAGGGTACGTTCTTGATGCGGATCGTTTGGCCGATCGGGTCGGCGCCGCCGAATAGATTGTCCACCGGTGTCTTGCCGAGCACCGCGACCTTGTTCGCCGAATCCACATCCTGTTGGGTAAACTCAGCCCCGTCCGCGACGGAGAGTTGGCGAATGGTCAGGTAGTCGGGAGTAACGCCATAGATTATTGTCGCCCAATTGTTATTCCCATTGATCACCTGGGTTCCGCCGCGAACATATGGTGCGGCGAGTGCGACGTCCGGGCACTGTGCCGAGATTTCCCTGGCGTCCGCCTCCGACAAGGTCACGGCGTTGCCTGTCCCCAGTCGCACCCCGGAACTGCTCATGCTCCCCGGGATAATGATGATGATATTGCTCCCGATGCTCGCGATCTGGTCCTGAATACGCTGTGTCGCACCGGAGCCTATCGCTACAGTTGCGATCACTGAGGCGACGCCGATCACAATGCCCAGCATGGTAAGCGCCGAGCGAAGCTTGTTCATCGTGAGCGCGCGAAACGCGATGCGTATAGATGACATTAGCTTTTTCACTGCGGCACCTCGACTGGGATGCGGAGATCAAACCGACGCTCGCCGGCTTTCTTGGGGTGGATGACCGGCGCGTCGCTGACGATAAGCCCATCCCGGAAGCCGATGACGCGATCCGCGTGCGCAGCGACCTCGTCCGAGTGGGTAACCAGGACGATGGTGATGCCCTGAATACGGTTGAGCCCCTCGAAGATGCTCATGATTTCGGCGCTGGTGCGCGAGTCCAGGGCGCCGGTGGGCTCGTCAGTAAGCAGGATTTCCGGGTTGTTGATCAGCGCGCGCGCGATAGCCACCCGCTGTTGCTGGCCACCCGAGAGCTGCGCGGGGAAGCTGTGCTCCCGGCCAGCCAATCCGACTAAGGTCAGCGCGTGCTCGGCCTGCTCGTCCGCATCCGGCGTATCATTATCCTTGTACAACAGAGGCAGCTCCACGTTCTCCATAGCGCTCATGCGGGGAAGCAGGTTGAAGTTTTGAAAGACAAAACCGATCTTCCGGTTCCGTATCTCGGCGAGCTGGTCGCGATCCAGACTTTCAACCGGGACACCGTCGAGCAGATACTTCCCCGAGGTTGGCTGGTCAAGGCAGCCGAGCAGGTTCATGAAGGTCGACTTGCCCGAACCGGACGGCCCCATGATGGCCACGTATGAGCCTTTCTCGATAGCGACGGTGACCCCCGCCAGGGCGTTCACCGTCACTTCCCCGAGCCAATACGTCTTCCTCAGGTCCCGGACATCAATCAGCGGTGGCACAGCTTCCTCTTTGAAAGATTAGAACCCGGGCCCGCGACGTCCGCCGCTGGCGCCTGGGGCCGCGGGTGAACTCGCAGTGGGCGCACTCGCAGCCGTGGTAAATCTCGCCACAACCTGGTCGCCTTCGTGTAGGTTGCCTTCGGTCACGGCGGTGTACTTTCCGTCCGAGAGCCCAAAGGTAACCGGCACAGCTTGGAGCTTTCCGCCTCGCACGACATATGCCTGCTGCTTATTCGCGAGTACCGGCGGCAGGTTGAGTTGCGTGAGCATCGCCGCGCTAGGATGGTTTCGCAAGACAGCGTTTGGAACCTTGAGCGCGTTATCCAGCTTTAGGGTCAGGATGCGGGCATTGGCCGTCATTCCCGGAAAAAGTTTGAGATCAGGGTTTGCAACTGAAATCACCACGTCGTACGTCACCACGTTTTGTGCACTGATGGGGGCCTTGCGGACATCCATAACTTGCCCGCGGAACGTTGTCCCTGGATACGCATCAACAGTGAATGTCGCTTTCTGGCTGTCACTGATGTTGCCGATATCCGACTCGTCCACGTTGGTATCCACTTGCATTTTCGTCAGGTCTTGCGCGATTTCGAAAATCGTGGGGGCTGCGAATGAAGCGGCTACGGTCTGGCCCACGTCCATGCGGCGCGCGATGACGGTTCCGTCCACGGGAGCCGTGATTCGGGTGTGTTCCAAATTGACTTTAGCCTGCTCCAGGGACGCTCGCGATTGGCGCTCCTGGGCTTGCGCCGAACCCAACTGGTCTTGCGTCACACGGACCTGAGCTTGTGCCGATTGGATGGTCTGTTTTGCGGCCTCAATCTGGGACTGGTCGGCTGCTACCTGAGCTTCAGCAGCGTCCACGGTAGCTTGAGCCAAGTCGTGATCCGTTCGGGAAATAATTCCATCCTTGAACAAGGTGTCTTGCCTTACGTACTGATTCTTTGCGTTCAGCGCGTTTGCCTTGTCCTTGGCCAAAACTGACTCCACACTCTTTTCACTCGCCATGGTCCCCGCCAGGTCTGAATTCGACTTTTGAACCTGAGCGGCTGCCGTCAAGGCAGCAGAGTGAACTGAATCGAGGGCCGCCGAAGCCTGATCAACCTGCGTCTGGAACACCTGGGGGTCGATCAGCGCGACCAGTTGGCCCTTGGTTACTTTGGTGTTGAAGTCGGCATAGAGTGCTTTGATGTTGCCCGAAACCTGGCTGCCCACCTGTACGTCCACGACGGCGTTGAGCGTGCCCGTGGCCGTCACACTTGCCTGGACCGGCCCTCGCTCCACCGGCACGGTATCGTAGCTAATCGCGTTTGCCGAATGCATACGCCACAATTCCACTCCGGCGGCCAGTGCAATGACGACGCCCGCTATCAAACCCCACTGGGTCCAGCTTCTGCGAGGCCGCTTCACGATAGGTACCGGATGAAATGGAACCGGCTGGGGTGGTGCGAGCGGCTTGGCATCGATCTGATCTACTACCGCGACATCGACCTCATCTACTGCGGTGGCCATAAATCACAACTCCTTGGCTTCTTTCCTGGCTTGCAGGATCGTCTTCCGTTTCGCCACACTCACTTCGAGCGGCCGCAGCAGCGTTACAATCTGCTCCGGCCTGAACCTCTTGTTTGGCATGACCAGAGTTCCTCCTCAGGTGAATTCCCTCGCACTTCACCTGGTACAAAAAATCACGGTCACGTCAGGGGGATGAGGTCATTTCCACACTTCCGTAATTGGCTCGGCGTTACTATCGCCGGAATTGAGTGGAAGCAATCCGAAATTGTCTTCAATTGTCCTCAGAACGCTGTAGTGAGTATACGTTTTTGTAATCTCTCCGGGCTTCACCATGTCTCCCAGGAAAACGGTATAGATTCGCTCGGTCTTCTCGAAATACTCTGACTCGTCGAATGTGACAATAACGAGAGTCCCCTTGGTCTTCTCATCCAGAGGAAACGAGTCCTTCAAGAAGTTGTTCAGCCAACTGGAAGCTTTCTTCAATCCCCTCCCAGGTTGCAACACGGGGTCGTGCCCATCGTCGTCCACGTTTGGGCTGTAGAACATGTAACGAGGGAGAGGATGCTTCTTCGGGTCGCTTCGGAAGTCTTCAACGTCAGAGACAAATCTATTGTGCGGGTCCCGGGTAGAGACGGGAACTACGTTGGCGAAGCTTTCTCGCTGAATTTTCGCAAAACTTAAGAAGGGGACGTGCTTGCGAACGTATTTTCCACGGTCACCCAGAAAAGGTTGGGGTTCTGAGGGGTAATCCTCAGCGTAGTTCTTCCAATCCAGAAAATCAGCAATGGTCCGATGGCTATTGTCGTCGGGGAGAGTAATTTGGGCGTTGCTTCGAACGCCAAACAAGCTGCCGCTAACCATGGCCAGATAATTGGCATAGGACGGGTGAATCAATGCCCTAAAGTTGCTGAAGCTGGCTCCCGTCTCTGCTAACTGCGCCAAGAACGGGTCTTTCATTGCCGAACTGTAATTCTGGTTCTCCAGCACGATAATCAGCACACGATCGAAATGCTTCCCAGTAACTGCAACTGGCGCCAGGGCCACGCCTGGGGCCACGGGTTGTGCAGGGCTGTCCGCGCCAGCCGGAACCAGAGTCAGCGCCTTCAACTGATCCAGCTCCGTCAGGACGCTCTGCCAGCGAACGTTGTCTTTTTTCGTTTCGAAAGGAGCAGAGAGATCGGAATAGAAGTCCAGGATGTTCTGGCGCAGCTCCGGTGACGTCCGATCGAACTTCCGCTCGGAAAGCTTGGCCAGCAACTTCTCATAGGTGTCGTCGGTCAGTGTGTACTCCGCTGCCTGGGTCTTTTTGCCGGTATCGAAATCAGTGTTGGAGAGTTCGAGGGAGTCCCTTCGCAATTCTTCAAGATAGGCTCGGTATTGATCTACGGACGTATTAATGCTCTTAAAATACATCTCCTCCGTCTTCGGGGTCGGGCTCTTGAACGCCATGGCTTTGAATGGCCCTATCTTCGGCATGTAATGCATGAACACTGACAACACGCGCGCGCCGAATCCCGGCTTGGTGTATTCCTTACCCCAGTTCTTTTCATAATCGGAGCGCGAAAGACGGTAAAGGAACTTTCGTTTTGAGAAGCTGGGTTCTTCGCGCATCATGTCCTTCTTATGGGTCCGTAGCGCGACCTGTGTCATTTCCGGGATCAACTGGCTGACAGAGTAACGGTATGAGCTGATCGTGAGATTCTCGCGGGGAAGCACGTCTTTCAATTCCACTCCGTAAACCACCGGAAAGACGCGCTCCAGCAGGGGCAGGGACACCTGAAACCCGATGAAATCGTGATATTGTTTCGAGGCATAACGGCTCTTCGCCACCTGCACCATGTCGAACCCGAATTCCGTTTTGATATGCGCCGTTTTGTCCTCTGCGTACTTGACGGAGTTGCCGAACTTCGCCCGCAGCTTTGGGTATTCAATCGCTACGGCCTGGTTGACAGCCGGATGGCCGGCAATGTCTGACGCATAATGTGCTAAGGCACCCATGGCGAACGCATACTCGTTAGCGTCCTGACTCTCCAGCAGCAACTCGCGAATGAAGTCCCCGCTACGAACGTAATGCGCCAGATCGCTGAATTGCTTGCTGCCGAATGGGTAGTAGCCGAGGTCCTGGATGACGGCGCCGCCGTAAGCATAGGCGTGCGCCTCTGTAATCTGTTCTTCCGTCAGCGCCGGAAATCGCTTGAGCAGCAGAGGCCGGATCTCATCTTTCCAGAGCAGGTCGACAATTTCCTCATGCGTCAGGACGGAATATGCAAACGAGCTGAGGCTGCACATCAGCAAAATGACGAGAATTGCCAACAGGCGGATATGCAGGAGGCGCCAAGCACTGGCGATGGCGCCTTGCAATGACACTTTATACTTGACCCTCGTTGAACAATACTGCGGTTGTTCTGTCATGGATTTCATCTTCTCCGCCGATGTCTTGCCGAACACGGCGACCTTGCTGGCGGCATCAGCATCCTGCTGCGGCAAATGCCGCGCCGCCAGCAATAGAGAGATCGCGGAGCGCTTACAAGTTAATGTCCAACGTTAACCTCAAAGTGGATCGCGTCGTGAACCCGATACCCATTATCAATTAGAACCACATGTCCCCCGATGACGACGTAACGGTAGCCGCGCGGGGCAACGCCGAAACCGCGAATCATTTCATCGGGTGCCGGGCGCATCATCCCCCGCATATCATCATCGAGCACGTAGCCCGGCCGAACCCGGCTCTCGTAGTCGTTGTTCCATCGGTTGTCCTGTCTAAAAACCTCCTGGTTTCGGTTCTGGTCGTAATAAGTATGGGCGTATTGGTGTTGCTTGTCGCTGAATTGGCGATACGTCTTCTTACTCTGGCCGCGATTCTCAGCCTTTTTGCTTTGGCCGCGATTCTGGTCATTCTGGTCTTGTGCCACAGCCGCACAGCACGTCATAGCCAGCAGCGCCGTCACACAAGTAGTCACCCACCATTGTTTCTTCATAGGTTTTCTCCAATTCGCACTGGGATTTCCGTTTTGAAACTCTGGGTTGCTGTAGGCGTACGCCTCAGCGGAATGCTATTACATGCCCTTTATAATCGAGGGAGAAGCGCGTGTCAGTTCAGTGTGGCTCACCGGTTTGGTCACAATTGCTCAGGCCAATTTATGAGGAGGGAATTAAGCGGGGTAGCCGGGGTTTCAGGGGGAAGGGAACAAGGAGGTGGGGGACAGCCCCACCCACATGCCTGCAACCGTCCTTGCCGGGGCGGCGAGGGGGAGGGAAACGGTTGAACCCCAGGGAGGCTATTCGTGCAGGATCGAAGAGGGGAAGGAGCCACACCGGGGAACACCGGCTGTGGCGTCCCCCCTGAAAACAAGTCCGTGGCCCCTGGCCTCTCGCGTTGACAGTACGGATTTGGATCCCAGCACCGATCTCACTCCTTCACAACCTTCCACGTTGGGTCCGGATTGTATTCCAGCATGGCACCGACAATCTGTCCTGTCTTCGGACCAAGGTCCTTCTGATACACCCGTCCCTGCTGATTGACGATAAACGTCATCACGCCTGAATTCGCCCAATCAGCCGGATAGGCGACCAGGGCATAGCCAGCGATCATGTTGCCGTTGATGACGTAGTTGTACTTCCCTCCCGGTGCGTGTACACCCTGACGAGTGAGAATCTTGAAATGGTATCCGTGGTAGGGCTGGTGCGGCCGGACGGCATTAGGGTCTTTGCCCGGCGTCTCGCTTGTGTAGCCTTCCGCCCGTGCATCGGCGACAAGGGTCCCCAAGGGACTGGGATCATCGCCCTCGGCAGTGTCCCAGTACAATCCATCTCGCTTGCCGGATGAACTGATGAACTTCTGTGCATACTCGGCCACGCCATCCTTATCTGCGTCCACTTGGGTGAAGTACTCCCATTGGGCTAGGACGTAGGCGCGACAGGTCAGGATCGTAGACAATTCGTTTTCGCCAATCCTCCGATTCAGAATCTCCTCCATGCCTGCCGGAGTATCAAAGCGCCATTGGGTTCCTTCTTTGACAATCGGGATGGGGAACAGCCAATTGTTCTCACCGATGGTGAGGGTGAACTTGGTGTCGTTCACTTTTTCGAGCTTGGCGGATTGCTGGACACTGGCGGCGAATTCTTCCAGTTCCTGCTTGTCCTCCGCTTCATCTCCCGGGAGCATTTGTTCCGGCGCCTCCGGCCCAAAAATCGTCGCGAATGCGGCGGTATCTTTGGCCACTGCGGCATTGACGACGGCTTGCTTGGCTTCTTCGGGAGTTGAGAAATGGGCTTGCTTCTGGGTCGGCTTGTCCGCAGCCTGAACCGAACCACTGTGGAAGACGCCCACGGATAGAAGCAACAGGAGTGCCATAGCTAGAGTCCCGTGTTGCAATACAATGAGTGAAGTCATCCTCTTTCTTGTCTCCATACGTCCACCCCTTCCACATTTGAGAGCTCTGTCGCCTGCCTCGGATGCATCAGGCGCGTTGGTTGAGCGAACTCGAGTAGCCGCGATTGCGGATGCTCTCTGCTCTGGTCATCGCCGGTCCCCTGGGTTGGATCTGGATTGGCCTGAATTTTTCGCCGGTGCTGGACTGGCAGGACGCGACTGATTTCTCGCATTGGACTGGCTCGGGGCTGCAGGCCTGGACTGGCTCGCACTCATCCGGCTGGCTTGTCCACGTTGGCTGGCTGCCTGCGGGTCGAACCCGCTCCGGTTGCCGCTAAAGACGGGACTGGGAGACCGCGGCGCTGTGCGTACCATGGGGGAAGCCGCAGGACGCACCGCTTCGTATTGCGGGGCCTGGGCGCGTGTTGGCGCGGTCGCGGATCGTCCGGGCTGCTCTGTCGCGGACTGTCGCCCGCGGTAGGCATCAATCCTCGGGTCGTTGGTATTCACATTTCGCTGGATGATCTTGTTACCGACGGCCGGATTACCTTGACTCAGCGGAGTTCCAACATTCCCGCGATTGGGTTGGTTGACAGGATTATCCTGCCTTACCTGATTCCCGACATTCCCGCGATTAGGTTGGTTGACAGGATTATCCTGCCTCACCTGATTCCCGACATTCCCGCGATTGGGTTGGTTGAGAGGATTATCCTGCCTCACCTGATTTCCGACATTCCCGCGATTGGGTTGGTTGACTGGATTATCCTGCCTCACCTGATTTCCAACGTTCCCGCGATTAGCTGGGTTGTTCCCGTTGACCCGAGCGGGCGCAGCCACGTTGTTGTAAGTCACATTGCGATGAACGCCATTGTAGCGATTCAGGTTGTTATAGTTTACGCTATGGTTGTCGACCTGCCGGTTTACGCCGATGTTCCTGTAACTGTTATTGACATAGGCGTTGTTGATACGGACATTGGGTCGCGAGCGGCCGATCCAGCCGCCCTCTCCGCCTCCCCAGCCATGGTAGAAAACACGACGCCCACCCCAGTCAAAGTCATAATTCAGCCACGCCCCGATGGCAAAACCCGAGCCAAAGGAGATGAGATTTCCTCCAAACCCTCCCCCGAAGCCGTACCCACCCTGATAATAGACGGCATACGGGTCGTACACCGGCACATAGATGTACTGTGGCTGCATCGGATCAATTTGGATGTTATCCCCCTGAGTGATCACCTGCTGCTGCGGGTTCGTCTCCAAATTGCCCGCAGCGTGGGCCATTGCACGCAACCGCTGAATGGACGTCATGACGTCGGTCGATTGGTTGACGTAGGCTTGTCCCAGCGAGGTGGTCCAATCAATCTTGGAGCTCATCATATAGAGAACGGACGGGTAATGAGCGACGGATTTTACACTCACGTCCCAGGGCTGCTCGTCGATGCCATTGGGATCGTTGTTGGCGCGCAACCATCGGCTGGCTTCATCAATCTGGTCCACAAAGGTCGAGGCCGGCAAGACCTGCGCCAGGAGCGGGTCCGGATAAAGCGCTATGGGAGCCAGCAAATTATCGAGTTGGTCCGCAGAGAACAGTTCACTCGCCGGAGGTTCTTGTTCTTGGGATTGTTGTTCTTGGGGTTGCTGTTCTTGGGGAGGCGCAGCGGCTTCTTGGCCGGGCGCAGCGGCAAAAGCTTCTGCGGTGTTAGCTCGCAGCCCCGCGGCAAGCCCCAGGGCGGTTATACAAAATAAGATTGTGATGGCCCGCAGGTTTCTCATGGTTTGTTTCTCCTGAAAAATGGTAAAGGATGAATTCGCGCGCCGGACGCGACGAGCGTCTGGCGCGGTGGTTGTTTCCGTTCCATGACTTACAGTTCTCCCCATGAATCGCTTATATACTGGTAAACGTTCGTCCACCCGAGGGAGAGTATTTCGCCAGCGCGCTGTCTAGGCCCTGGGCCGCATGAGTAGGGCGCACTGTGCCGTCGATCAGAATTTCTTTCGCGGTCACCCTGCGTCCATAGACCTTTTGGTTATCGCCTTCATCTTGCTTGTACACGGCCCCGTCGAGCGACGCCCCGCCAAACAAGCCGCGCGAGCGCGAGTAGCT
>PMYF01000587.1:12698-18444 GCA_003171295.1 Acidobacteriota bacterium
CAGTTTTTTCATGCCGCCCGGGTTCATCACCAGGAAGACGACGTCGGTGGCCTTACCGCCGATCTGAAATCCCACGCTCGCGCCGCCCATGGTGAACATGGAGGGGGCATCCCAATGACCGTTCCCGCCCTTGCGGCACACCATCACACCGCGTCCATAAGTGCCACCAAATCCAAAGGCGAACTTCACCTCAGAAGGAACGATGCCCACACACACGGCTTTGTCCAGCAAATCATGAGGAATGCCCTTGTCGGGAGTCCCCATGATCTCGTTGACAACGTTCGTTGCCTTTTGCAGTTGGCTCTCTCCTGCGAAAGCTGTCGCGCAGAACGTCAGCAATAGAAGGATCAAAGTAAGTCTTTTCATTTAAAGCTCCTTTTTCGCAACTACAACTACTGACCGGAGCGTCCGATGTTCCCATTCAGAACTATTGGACTACTGGCCGGCATTGCTATCTTTCGAGGGCTTTCTCCGCCTTGCCGATGATCCCTTGAACCTTCCCGCCGGCCTTTTCAACTATGCCCTCGGCTTCCAAACCGGGTTTGTTCGTCAGTTGTCCTGCTTTCTCCTTGACCNNGAGAATATGCATACGCCTCCTTGCTGGGGCGGATGATGCGACACCTGCCGCCTATGCCTTCCCTCGGCTCATCTCAGTCAGAGACTCTCACGAGTCCTCTGCCTGTTATGTTTATAGCCCGGGGTGATTCTTATGTCTGTGCAGCACGGCTCACGTATTTGGTCTGAATTGCTCACCGCAGTTCATGAGGGGGAACCACCGTCTGGGGCGGATGGGAATGACCGGGGGTTTGGCCTAAAGGCTGGTCGTGCAGGACCGCGCTGAGGAGACCGCTATGGACCGTCAGCGCGCCGTTGCCATTGTAATCTATAAAGCCGAGCTTCCTGAATTTGTTCATGAAATGACTGACCCGCGACCGGGTGGTGCCGACCATTTGGGCCAACTGTTCCTGATTGATTCTGGGAAATGCATTTCCGTCTCGACTTTCATTGCCAAAATGCGTTAGCAGCAAGAGAATCCGGGCCAGGCGTTTCTCGCTGAAATTGAAGAGTCGATCCACGAAATCTTCTTCGACTCGAACCATACGAGAAAGCAGGTAGGAGATAAAAAGCTTTGCAAAGGCAGGCTCTCGATGGATGAGGCGAACCAGGATTCCCTTTTTCACGCAGGCGATAGTGGAGGGTTGAATCGCCGTTGCGGTCGACATCCGCAGTGATTGTTTTGCCAGGCAGCCCTCTCCAAACACGTCGCCTGGCCCCAAAATGGCGATGACAGCTTGTTTGCCGCGCGGCGATGCCACCACGAGCTTCACGCTGCCATTCTGGATGTGGAACATCGCATCCGCCGCGTCCCCTTGCGCGTAGACGACCTGTTGGTCTTGGTACTCCCGAGTCGTCTTTTGAGTGCCGATCCTTTTGAGGAAGTTCCGGGAATTGAAAGTGAGCGTACGTCTGCTCAAGGTAGATGCCTCCAGAGGCCCGATCTCGCCACCGGGCCGCGTGTCACCCTGGTCAGCGCGTCGCGCACGGGGCGCGTCCGCCTTACATGGGCTCTGAGCCTTCGATCAAGAATGGTACACGGGCCTCGCAGTGGACACAGGTGGCGGCCTGCTCCCCCCCTTTACTCTCAGGCGTACTCGTCACCTGAAATGAGCGCAGGCAGCCCCTGCAGGTCAGAACGAAATAACCGGCGCCGCCCGGGCGTGTCCGAACCGGGATACTGATCACTTGCGGAATGTAAGCCCGGTCGGGCGTTGTTCGAGCCAGATCGTGGACGGCCTGTAAGAGTTCGGGGATCTGTTGCGCACCCTTTCTGAGCCAACGGTCAGGCTTGGCTTCCGCAGGAAGTTCGCGTTGGATTGATCCCGAAAGGACAATGACCGGTATGGAAGGGAACCGCCAGCGCACCACCGATATGAACTCGACTCCTGACATGCGGGGCTTCTGCAGGTCAGAGATAATGACCGTGGGAATCAAATCCCGGAGTTTTACCAGACCGTCGATTCCGTTCTCAGCTTGTCCTGCATTGAAATCCGCTTCTTCCAATTGCGTGGACAGAAGGTCTTGAAGGGTGGGATCGTCGTCCACCAGCAAAACACTATTTGCGGAATCGTCGCGCATAACGTTCTCCTCGATAGACCCGGGGCAACCATGCTGGCCCCTCTACATTTTATAAATCGGAGGCAATTCACTTGTCTGTACAGGATGGCTCATGCGAGTGGTCAACATTGCTCATTGCGGTTCATGCGGGGGGACCAGTGTTTGGGGCCGGTGGGAATTACCGGGGATGTTCCATGAAGGCTCATGGGCGACGGTCCAATAACGGTCGCCGCATCGGTTATGGGGAAGTTAACGACGCCGGGCGGCTTGCGCAAGACCCGGCCTTCCGGCTAATGGGTTCCGAATCGGCTTTTCAGGGCTCACCGAAGCGGGGGGACGAGCCCAGGAGAAAAAATAAGCTCGAACGGCTCAGTTGGAGGCAACCGGGTGTATATTCTTGACTGCCAGGATCCCGGAGTGGAATTTCGGGCTTATTCTACTGGTCTGCCGCAACATGGAGTTCGTCTCCCACATTCACGTACTTTCGGCCGCATTTTTTATGGGATTGGCGGCGGCCGCGCCCATGGGCCCTGTCAATATGCTGGCCATCCGTCGCGGCATGATCGGTGGTTGGCGCCACACCCTCGCCTGCGGAATCGGCTCCGTCACCGGCGAGCTGATCCTTTTCTCCCTGGTTCTCCTCGGCGGTCACTATCTCTTTTCCGACCTGTCCAACCCGACTCTCCAAACCGTCTTGGCGGCCATCGGCGTAATCGTCCTGCTTCCGCTGGGGATCTACTTCCTTGTCCGCGCCGTCAAGGAGCCCCTGCGGGCCTACGCGAGCGCTCGCCAACAATGGGATGAAGGCACCGTCCCCGCGCATTTGGCCACCGATGTCGCCGCCGGTTTCGCCCTGACCATCTTTAATCCCTTAACCATGATTTACTGGGTTGGCGTCACCGCCAACTGGCTCCCCTTCGCCCATTCAGTCTTGGGCTACAGCGCCCCCGGGTGGGGAATCCTGATGGTCGCCGCCGGCCTGATGACCTGGTTCACCACGCTGATCGTCGTCGTTCGCTTCATCCCCCACCGTATCGGCCCCACCTTCTTCCGCCTTGTCAACGCCATCCTTGGCCTTATCCTCCTGGGCTTCGCCACGTTCTGTGCAATAGTCCTGTCCCGCCATTTCCCGCACTGAAATGCAGAGTCCCCAACCCTTGCGGTTTGCCAGAACATCATCGGCTCTGGCTTTGTCCTGCAGTCACCTCTCGGAGCCGCTGGGTGTCTGTCGCCGGAGTTGTCGATCTAGCGCCACGGGCCCGTCTCGCGGTGGTCGTGGCGGGCTGGCGCAGACGGTCGCTTTTTAGCGTCTGAGATCTCCCGCCCGCACGAACTCTCCTGTTCGGCGACATTCACGCCCGCGTACTTAGCCCGCCCATCCATGGTTACGAACAGGTCGCGGCCATAAGAGAACGGACGCCGCAACCTGGACATGTGATCCACCTGCGCGCGATGCCGTGCGAAGGCAATAGTGAACTGAGTTGGTGAGCGCGGGCGGGCACGAAAAACCGCGAACCTCCAAAACAGGTCCGCGCCACGCTTGCTCTCAACCCTTCGTCCAGTCCGTGTGAAATGTGCCTTTGACATCGATGCGTTCATAGCTGTGCGCGCCGAAGTAGTCGCGCTGGGCCTGGATCAGGTTCGCCGGCAACCAGGCACTACGGTAGCTGTCAAAGTAGCCCAGCGCCGTCATGAAACAGGGTGTGGGCAAACCCAGCTCGATGGCTGCGCAGATGACGCGGCGCAAATCCTCCTGGTTGGCCATTACCTTTTTCGATAGCTCTGGGGCCAGGAGCAGATTCGGCAGGCCGGGCTGGATGCGATAGGCCATCCGAATGTCCTCCAGCAACGCGGCGCGGATGATGCAGCCGCCCCGCCAGATTCGCGCCACGGCCTCGAGATCGAGGTGATACTCATACTTGTCCGACGCTGCCGCCAGGACTGCCATGCCCTGTGCGTAGGCGATGATCATCGCGGCATAGAGCGCGTCGCCCAGTTGATCGAGGAAGATTTTGCGGTCGCCGCCAAATGGCGGGATGGGCCGCTGGAAGATCTCGCCGGCCATCTCGCGCTGCTTTTCAAACACGGACAAATCCCGCATGGCGACCGCGAGGTCGATCGTGGGGATGGGCACTTGCAGTTCCATCGCGCTTTGCGAGGTCCACATGCCGGTGCCATTCTGTTTGGCCACATCCAGGATTTCATCGATCAACCGCTGGCCGGCCCTTTCGTCGACTTTGCTGAAGATGCGACGGGTGATCTCGATCAGGTAACTGTTGAGTTCCCCTTGATTCCACGTGTCGTACACGTCGCGCAGTCCGTCGTCGCTCAAGCCCAGGCCGCGTTTCATCAGGTCGTAGGTCTCGGCCAGGAGCTGCATCACCGCGTACTCGATGCCGTTGTGGANNGCGACGGCCTCGAGCAGCGGGCGGACCCGCTCGTACGCCTCTTTAGGTCCCCCGGGCATGATGCTCGGGCCGTGGCGCGCGCCCTCCTCGCCGCCAGACACGCCCACGCCGAGGAATTGAATGCCCTTCCCGATCAGGTTACGGGCACGCAGGTTTGTGTCTTTGAAGTAGGAGTTGCCGGCGTCGATGATGAGATCGCCCTTTTCGAGATGTGGCAAAAGATCGCCGATCACGGAATCCACGGGCGGGCCGGCGGGCACCAGCATCATGACCGCGCGCGGCCGACGGAGCAGTCCGATGAAATCCTGGATGTTGGCCACGCCGTGTATGTTGTCGTTTTCTGCTGATTCCTTCTGGAGCGCTTCGACCTTGCTGGGGTCGTTGTCATAGCCCGCCACCGGGAAGCCGTGCTCAGCCATGTTCAGTAACATATTGCGCCCCATCACGCCCAAGCCGATCATGCCGATTTCATGGCGTTGAGTTTCCATACCAGTCCTCCATGCGAAGTCAAATCACCGTTGCCACAGGATTCGAGCGGCTTCCAGGGGAACAGCAACGCCGGAATGATGCGGTATCATGCGCGCCGAATAGTCGGTAGCCGGACGTGTCGCGGGCACCCGGGCGCGATAAGCGTAGCCTCTGGATGCGCCTGCCAATTGGCGAATGCGCTCCATTTCCCGCCGCACGGGACCGTCGCCGTTGACGCCATCGGCATAAATCTCGACTCGCACGGCATTCGGGTCCAGATCATTGAGGTAGACCTGAACCTCAAACACGTGCTGCTCCCTGCTGGTCTCGACCTTCATTTCACCGAAGCGCAGCGCGGTCCACTCCTTTTCCACGGCGTGCTGCCAATCGATCATTTGCCTGCCCTTTGCACCCTGATCGGCAGCACGCTCACGGAAGGCTGCCGCTCCCGGGAGGTAGTGTTGCTCGGCGTATTCGCGCACCGTGCGGTCCGCGGAAAAGCGCGGGGTCAAGCTCGCCATGCTTTTCCGCATCCGCGCCACCCAAGCCGTGGGGATACGCTGCCCGTCGCGGGCATAAAACTCGGGAATCACTTCATGCTCGAGCAGGTCGTAGAGCGCTGCGGCTTCGACAGCGTCCCAGGCCGGATCGTCGTGATGTTCCTGGCCGTCCCCCAACGCCCATCCGACTTCAGGCGTGTAGGCCTCTGCCCACCAGCCGTCTAACTCCGAAAGATTGATGCCTCCATTGACCAG
>PMYF01000147.1 GCA_003171295.1 Acidobacteriota bacterium
GGAATATTGGCCAGACACCCTCGCAAGAGCTATACTCGCGGGGCGATGCGCACCCACTCCACCTTGCCGGTGGGCAAGCTACCGGCAGCCGCACTCCAGGCCCTTCTTCGCACGTGCCGTCCGTCTGCCTCCTCCCGCGTGCTGATCGGCCCGCGGTATGGGGAAGATGCTGCGGTGATTGACTTTGGGGAAAAGTACCTCGTCGCCAAGACCGACCCCATCACCTTCTCCGCAGAGCGAATCGGGTGGTACGCGGTGAATATCAACGCCAACGATATCGCGACGCTCGGGGCGCGTCCTCGCTGGTATCTGGCCACCGTGCTCCTCCCGGAAGGCCGCGCTACGCGTGCGCTGGCCCGCGGCATCTTCCAAGACACGCTCCGCGCTTGCCGGGCGCTCGGCATTACGTTATGCGGTGGCCACACCGAAATCACCTCGGGCCTCGCGCGGGCCATCGTGGTGGGCCTGATGCTGGGAGAAGTGGATAAGTCGAAACTGATTCGAAAAGACAGCCAGCGGCCTGGCGACCTCGTGATCCTGACGCGGGGGGTGGCCATTGAAGGAACCGCCCTTCTGGCGCGAGCCAGAGGCGAGGAATTGGCTAAGAAAGTTGGCCGCGCCATGGTCAGCAGGGCCAAGCGCTGGCTTTTTGACCCGGGCATCAGTGTGCTTCGCGACGCGGCCCTCGCGGTGCGCTCGGGTGAAATCCACGCTCTGCACGACCCAACCGAAGGCGGGCTGCTTTCAGGCCTGGACGAGATCGCCCGGGCTGGCCGCGTGGGGTTGCGTGTCTGGAAAGAAAAAATTCCGGTTCTGGCTGAAACCCGAGCCTTCAGCCGCGTGTTGCAATTCGATCCCTTGGCTCTGATCGCCTCAGGCGCCCTGCTGATTGTCGCAAGCCCCAAGTCCGTTCCGAATCTTCTGCGTGCCTTGGCGCGACGCAGCGTTCCCGCGGCGGTGATTGCGGAGGTTCGCCCCCCGACGGAAGGTATCACGCTGCTCGAGAACGGCAAAGCGAAGCCTATCCGTGTTCCCCTACGGGATGAAATCGCGCGTCTACTGGATTGAGGAGAGAATCATCAACCCAGCGCCGCAGGCGCGGCATCTGTTAGTCCGTGATGCGGACCGTGTGAATGTGACCCCCCCAACAACGTCAAGCCCTGGCTGGGTCAGCATCTACCCTCCTATTGAGCTTCTCGGAAGGGCCAATTCCCGCCCTATCCTGAAAAATCGCGGTAGGGGGCTTGGAGGCGCTATTTTCAAGGCTTCTGAGTGGTTTGCACTCACCCGGATTCGTGGTATATTAGGTAAGTGAAACGAGTAATTTCCGGCAAGTCACGGCGCCTTCTGGAGACTGTCTCAGCACCAAAAAAATGGGGAAAATCGGTGACAGCTAACGAAGTTTACGGCGCCCGAGTGCCCCCAATCCTCTCAAACATATAGAAGGGGTTACGCTCGGAACAATCTTGCCCTACCGGATGGGGTTGACAAGTTGTTTTCCCTCTGAAACCACCATGAATGCCTGGCAGGAAGTCTTAAGCTATTTGAAAGCCAAGGTGAATACCCAGAGTTACCAGACTTGGCTTCGTCCCACCCGCCTTAGTCACGCTGACCAGGGGGATCTGGTGGTGCGTGTTCCCAACCGCGAATTTCAGGACTGGATACACGAGCACTACGGGGGACTCATTAGCGAAGCCATTGAGCACCTCCACTTGGGCATCCAGAAGGTGCGCTACGTCGTGGAGGAAAGCCCGGATAAAAAGTCCCCCGATAGCCCGGATAATAAAGCCTTCCAAACGAAGCTGGATTTCGAATCGGTAGACCACCAACTGAATCCCCGCTACACCTTCGATACCTTCGTGGTTGGAAACTGCAACCAGTTCGCGCATGCCGCAGCCCAAGCCGTGGCGGAAACACCGGCTAAGGCTTACAACCCTTTATTTCTCTATGGTGGCGTGGGGCTTGGAAAGACGCACCTGATGCAGGCCGTCGGCCACACGATCAAGGGTAAATGGAAAGAAATGCGGCTGGCTTACGTCTCCTCTGAGAGTTTTACCAACGAAGTGATCAACTCCCTGCGCTACGACCGCATGGTCTCATTCCGTGACAAGTACCGAAATGTGGACGTGCTGCTCATGGATGACATTGAATTCATCGGCGGCAAGGAGCGAACCCAGGAGGAGTTCTTTCACACTTTCAACACCTTGTATGAAGCGCAGAAGCAGGTGGTTATATCAAGTGACTGCCCACCCAAAGAGATCACCGGCCTGGAAGAGCGGCTTCGCTCGCGTTTCGCCTGGGGCCTGACAGCGGACTTGCAGGCTCCCGACCTCGAGACGAAGCGCGCTATCCTGGCAAAAAAGAGTGAAAGTCAAGGAGTGCTTCTTGCTGACGATGTCAGTGACTTTATCGCTCGGAAGATCAAGTCGAGCGTCCGCGACCTGGAAGGGGCCTTAACCCGCCTACTTGCTTACTCTTCTCTGACCGGCGCTGCTGTCTCCCTCCCTATGGCGCAGCAAGTACTCAAGAACCTGGTTGACCTTGAGGACCGGCGTGTTTCCATCGAGAATATCCAGAGAGCGGTGGGTAGGGAATTTAGCCTCAGCTTACCGCAACTGAAGGCGAAGGATAACAGCCGCGGGGTCGCCTACCCTCGCCAGATTGCAATGTTCCTTGCCAAGGAACTCACGACCGCGTCGCTACCACAGATCGGCAGGGAGTTTGGTGGAAAGCACCACACGACAGTTCTGCACTCAATCAAGAAAATCACAGGGTTGCGCGAGAACGACCGTGATTTAAACAGGCTTCTCAACAAGCTTCGTGATAGCCTGAGTTGAAGTTAGGGTGTTATGCAACACTCGCTCAAGTGGGGAATCTGTGGATTTTAATGAGGAGGTTGGAACTTCACTGAAATACTCAGTTTCCTGCCAACCGTCCACATAGGGATCACCCCTAAGTGATGAACGACTAAGGGTTTCATAGGTTTTCCACAAATGCACAGCACTACTACTACTATAAACTTCTTCTTGAGGGAATATCTTTATGGAATTCTCTACTAGTAAAGCTGAGCTCCTCAAGGAACTGACCTTAACGCAGGGGGTCGTGGAGAGAAAGACCACCATCCCTATTCTATCCAACCTACTTTTCGATGTGGAGGAATCAACCCTTCGCATCAGTGCCACAGATCTTGACCTGGGTATTCGCTGTGGATGTCCGGCCAAGGTGAAGAGTACAGGTTCGGGGACAGTCCCCGCCAAGCGATTATTTGAAATTGTGCGCTCACTGCCTGACGCGGAGGTCCACTTTAAACTCCTCGATAACCACTGGCTGCAAGTAACGTGTGAGCGTTCCGCCTTCAAACTTGTAGGTATGGCCAGAGATAACTTCCCTGTGTTGCCGGTCGTCCCTACGCCGCTTGCAGCGCTGCCGGCGAGTGTTTGCAGTACTATGATTCAAAAGACTATATTCGCGATCTCCAATGAAGAATCGCGCTATACCCTCAACGGCGCGCTCCTGATCCTAAAGCCGGAGGGCGTCAATATGGTGGCGACGGATGGGCACCGCTTGGCGTTGATCGAGCGTGACGTTCAGGTGCAAGGATTGAAGAGTGAGTTGCGCCTCCTGCTGCCGAAGAAGGCGATGGGCGAACTCCTCCGCTTACTGTCAGAAGCTGAGGACGACACACCGGTAGAATTCGCGAAGGATGAGAGTCACCTCTTTTTCCAGATTGGGAGCCGCGCTTTAATCGCGCGTATGCTTACCGGGCAATTCCCCAACTATGAAGCCGTTCTCCCCCGAGAGAACACACGCATCGTGGAGTTGGACAAGGAGCAGATGGGAGCAGCCATCCGGCGAGTCGCGCTGCTTGCTGACGAGCGCTCACACGCCATCCGCATGCAGGTAGACAAAGACCGTGTCGAGATATCTTCTTCCAGCGGCGAGTACGGGGAAGCGCATGA
>PMYF01000360.1 GCA_003171295.1 Acidobacteriota bacterium
GCGGTCATCCTCTCCACCCTCGTCCTGGCCGACAGTGATCAACTGCTGTGAGCCGGCCTCGCGGATGGCATTGCGCATTCCCCCGGTCCAGTTGCTGAATACATCCTGCGCAAACTCATAAAAGTCGTAAAGCTTGACAGTGCGGGGATCGGAGCTGATGTCGATGCCGGTAAAATCACTTGTCGCTGGAACAGGCACTGGGTCCGTGGGCGACAGTTGAGCAATATTCCACTGGTGTGCCAAAGCCTGGAAGTCAGGATGCCTTTTCCGCAGCCAGTCGTTCCACGCGGCAAGCTCGATGGCATCTCCATTTGGACGCGTCAACCACAAGGTCTTGGAAAAGCTGGGTTCATTGATCAAATCCCATGCCAGGAAAGGCACATCGCGAAAGCGGCGCGCGAGGCCCGCTACCATGGCTTGCTGCCTTCCAACTGCGACTGGATCAAGGTAAGAATTGTCGCCACCCATTACGTCGGGAATGAAGGCAAACAAATTGAACTGCACCGGCAGATTGTACTTGCGGGCCGTCATCAAAAAGGCTTCCATGGTGCGCAGCGTACGCTCATAGGGAATGCCGCTTTCGTCCGTAAACCGCGTCCAGCCAGTCCACCATCCCGTTCGCAGCATGTTGATCCCGGCGCTGCTCATTTGTTCCATATCACGATCCCACACGTATACGTTTGGATGATCGAAATACAGGCGCTGCACATCGCTTGCCATATAGGTTGTTCCCACCACGGCCAGCGGCTTGCCATTCACCAGCAAGTAATCTTCATTGGCGGTGAGCTTGGGACCGGAGCGCAGGTAGTCTTCATCACGAATCCAAAAACCCGAATGATAGGTAGCCCGCAGCTGCGAGCCTTCCAGCAAGCGCGCTTCGATGACATGAAATCCCTTGGTCGCAACCGGGGGAAGTATAGTCGTGCCATCGTTCGGGATGGCGATATTCGTGGTCGATGCCTTCGACGGTTCCGCTTCCGGCGTGACTGAGATTTGCGCGGTTAGCTTCGCGTTGGGCGCGCCGCTGGCGAGCCAGTGGACTTCGAGCTGAATTTTCTCGCCGGGGAGATATAGCGGCAGCGATGGCCGAACAATGAATTNNAAAAATGCCGACGACAATTCGGCGTTGAGAAACACCCACCTCCCACCCTGGAAACGCTCGCGCAGGTGGTCAACTTGAATTGCGGGTGCGGATATACGCATTCCGTCGCGCACCCCCCAGGCGAAAGCATCCATGCGAGCGCTCAGATAGCCTGCGGCCCCCTGACGGTTGTTTGTCTCCGTAAACGACAGATGAATGATTGGACTGAAGGCGTGGCTCCAGGAGAATTGTGGAACCTGTGTTACGAGTTCGCTGTTTGGTTGGAACTGGAGCCCCTCGGATCCAGGTACGGTTGTGTAGTTGTCGATTGCCATTTCGCGGATGAATCTCACGCTATAATCGCGCAGATGCCAACCGGAAGAATCGCGATAGGCGGCGCGAGTGAATGGCCTTCCGCCCAGCACCAGCAGATTCCCACCCCGATTCAGATACGCAAGAATCTGCGGCCAGGAGTCTTCCGGAAAAACCGAGCCATAGGGCAATACCAACAGCTGGCAATCAGCCTGCGAAACTGCTGCCGGCAACTCGGCCGCGGAGACCATATGCGCGCCCGGAAACACGACACGCAACATCGTTGCGGAAGGGGCAGACGAATCTGCCGAGGGGAAGCCCGCTTCCTGAAGAATCACCACATCTCTAAATGATTCCGCGTCCAGGCGGGGCAAACCTGCCATCAAAACCACGGCAAACAAAACAATTCCGCGAAGTATCATGTCCCTGTTCCTTCCCAGAAAGTCGATCATTTGAAACAACACACACCGCCTATCGAGCACAATGTCTACCTGGCCAGAAGCAGCGCAGACGACCCGGCAGCCAGGGTCAGGCTGGCAAGGCTTCTTCCGTCTTCCGTCTTCACCGACAGGCTATCTCCAGTGATGGCGTTGGTCACTGTGTGAGTTCCTTGAAAGCTGACCACGACCTTTGTCGCTGGCCCCCAGTTCGAAAAGATCGCAATCGGGCCTTGTGGCCCAATCAGGCCCCGGAAGATAACTTTTTCCGATGCTTCTTTCACCTGAATGGGCATTCCGTCCGCTTGCCTGACAGCAGGCTCGATGATCCATTGCTGGACTATAGGGTTGTTGCGTCGCGCATAGGCAAGAGTAACTGCCGATTCGAAGTAGTAAACCTCCCCCTTGCCGACTTTGTGTCTCACGGCGAATGGATTGCCGTCATTGTCGCGCAGAACAACTTCTGCGCCCTTGACTTGCAAGGGCAGTTTCCAGAGCTCTCCACCCAACTCGTTCTGAGCCGTTACGGAATAGGGCATGGTTGCTTGAACCGGATAAATATCGGTGGCTTCCACTCCAAACAGATCGCTAAGTCCACCAGGAACACTCGGACGGACACGCGTTGTTTCCGTCTTCCACGCGGTAAGTCCATCGGCCCATAAAGTGCCACCCTGCTTCACAAAGTCCTTTAACGCAGCCACTCCCTCATCGTCCAGTGCGTAGGAATCAGGGGCGTACAGTATAGGGAACTTACTTACGTCGCCGCCTTTCAACTGGTCGATATCGACAAACTGTGTGGGAATATGTGCACGCAATAGCGCAAGATAGCATCCGAACAGCGAATCCTTGACCTCATCCTGACGTTGCTGCCCTCGCCCGTCCAGATTGTTGACCACGGCAGCCTCTCGGTTGTAGAGGATTGCGACACGCGCAGGTTGAGTGCGAGCGTCTGCAAGGGAAGGATTCTGCCTGAGGACATC
>PMYF01000201.1:0-531 GCA_003171295.1 Acidobacteriota bacterium
ACACGATCTCTTCCTTCCACTCCGACGTGTACTTGTAGCCGACCTTGGCGAAAAAGGCGGCCATGCCTGCCAGCCGCTCTTTAGGCCACTTGTCCGCCCGCGTCCCCATAAACGTCAGCGCGACCGTTTGGGCGATGCCCGGCGCTTCCCGGTTTTGCATCNNTGCATCGCCCGGTAGAAGTTCACCGGCGGCACGCGGAAGTTGCTGCCACTGACCGTGAGCATCTGCCGGACGAACTGATCGTAGGGGAGATTCTCCCGGATACTGGTCCGAATCCAGCGGTGATAGGCCTGGGCGGCATTGGGCCACAGGTTGATCGGGAACTCCGCCTTGATCCGCAGCACGTCGCTCCACTTCATGGCCCAGTAATCCGCAAACTCGTCGCGCTCAAGCAGACGGTCGATCAGCGCCCGGCGCTTGTTCGCAGAGCGGTCCAGTATGAACTCCTTCGCTTCAAATCCGCTGGGCAGCGTGCCGATGATGTCCAGGTATGCGCGCCTGACAAACACGCCGTCCGAGCAGACCGGGGC
>PMYF01000201.1:536-3298 GCA_003171295.1 Acidobacteriota bacterium
ATCGACCTTGCTCTCATAAGGATTCAGAGCCAAGGCCGGGGCCGCGCTCCTGCATGGGGTCACCAGCAGCACGAGGGCCAGGCACGACGCGGCTTTGGTCATAGCTATCAGATTCGCAAGCGGACTACGGGCATACCAGTACAAAGGCTATATGATCATTAGACGTTCCGGTAGGGGCGCGAGTTACGTCTAATGCACGCGTCGCCCACCCGAATGTGCTCTACAATCAGGATCCGCTGTGCAAACGGTGAGAACCCTATGCAAATATCGCAAAGCTCGCTTGGTCAATCAGGCGGCTTGGCCCGTGCGACCAAGCGCCTAAATCGGCGTGTCCAATTTCTAGACAGCCCTCCCGCTGGCCAACAACCGTGTTCCGTGGCTTCGCCGCCAGGTTCTCATGGCGCTCCTGTACCCGTGATCTTCACGCATCTGCCCTCTGTTGGATAGATGTTGGATAGATGTTGGATAGATGTCGGATAGGTGTTGGATAGGTACTCTATAGGGGTTGGCTAGGGGTTCGCTAGCTGTGCTCCAGGTATTCGCTAGGGATCCACTAGCCCCGCGCCCTGGAATCCCTCCCTTTTCCCAACCAAGAATCGCCCGCCGCCTCCTGTCAACGCACCGTCATTCGTGTCAATTCGCGCCATTCGCGGATGGCCCTGACACGAATAGCTTTGAAAGGTGGCGGCTCAGGACCCGGGACTCAAGACGATTGGACAAGGCTCACAAGCCCAGCTTCCGCACAGCCGCTTTGGTCCTGTCGCTATCGTAGCCGAACCACCCATCCACGATCTTCCCATCCCGGCCAATGACGTAGGTCATCGGATCAGCCCCCAGATCGGGCAGAGCCAGATACTGGTTCATCGCCTTCATCCCCGCCGGCGAGGTGTCGAGAATAATCGGAAACGTCACGTGGCGTTCCTTGAGGTAATCCAACGCGATCTTGCGGCTATCCGCCACGTTCACTCCCAGGACCACAACTCCTTTGTCGTGATATTTCTCGTACAACTGCTGGAGACTCCCTGTCTCCTCCCGGCATGCCGGTCAGCCACACCGCCATTTGTTGAGCCAGACAATCTGGCCTCGAAAGCTGGACAACTTCAGCTTGCCCCCGTTCAGCGCCGCCAATTCGAAGTCCGGGGCGGTCGTGCCAGGTTTCAATAGACTCTCCTCGATGTCCGGCATCTTCCACTCCTTCCAGTCCTTGGGCGGAGACCACGCAAAACGGTCGTTCGAGATCGCCGCACCCACCGCCACGTCGGACCACGATTCCCTCCAAACCGCTTCCTTGTCAAAGACCCGGAGCACCTGCTCCAACCTGCGGGGCAACCCGTCTTTCCTGGCCAGCCATAGCTCCCAGCTCCGCTGATGCTTCATGATGCTCACTTCGAGGCCATCACACAACTGACCCCCCACCGTGTTCGTGCCCAGGCTGCGGACTCCATCAATGTAGCCCTGGAGCGAATCGGTGTATCCGTGAAAAGTGCTCGCATCCAGGACCATCATCAACCCCAGATTGCCAAAAACCTCGTGCCAAATCGAGTGCCTCCCCACAGGCGTGCGTATCTTCATGAAAAACCTCCGCTGATACTTCTCGTATTCCTCGGCATGTTTGCCGCTCTTCTCCCAGCCGTAACGGAACTTCCCCTGCGGCCAATAAATCCAGAAATAATCCCCGTCCCCGACCAGAATGCCGCAGGGTTCCTTCTGGCCCGGGCGGGTCATCTCCACCCGGGCGTAATTCGGCTTCTTGAGCCAGATCCGATAAGTGGCTGTGGGCAAAAACCGCCCTTCATTTTTCCACGAGGTCTCGCCGCTCCAGGACAGGGTCGTCGGCTTGCGCATGGCCTCGATCATCTCCCGGTAGAGCTGGTGCGCCGCCGGCTCGTCTTGAAACGCAGCCTCGACCGCATTGGTCTGCTGGGCCCAAACACGGAAGGAGCAGAGGACAATCACCACCGCCAACCAAGCCGTCACCCCTTTGAAACACAGATCAATCCGGACCTTCATGGTGCAGCCTATTTGAAGTCTCTTGTTATGCTCGTGAACCCTGTTGAGTAGAACTGTTCGGAGTCGCATTGTCAAGGGCAACTCATCAAATCTATCGCCCAGGGGCGCAGGACAGAACTCTTCTGATCGGGTGACGGTTCTCATTAACACCCAACTTCAGTTGGGTGGTACGCACGCCGCGTAGGATGCCAACCGTTTCAACGGTTTTCCCTGCCGTCACGTTACTTCTTTGTCGTCGTACTAGCCCCGCGCCCTGGAATCCCGCCCTCTCTCCCCGTCTTATTATCTTGAAACCGGCGAGGCAGTGCTGGGAGCATTCGGCAGCAATGGCATTCGCAGGAAAATCAGCAACTCGGAGTCGAACACCGGGACGAGCAAGAGTGGTGTCCACTAACAAGCAACGGCGGCCGCTCATACTGCCGGGGCTACACGACAGGAAACTGGCGGGCGGCTATCTAGGCAGGGTCGTGGAGCTTGCCCCGAAGTCCACCGTAATCGCGTCGGCGTACGGCAAGACGCTCCGCGAAATGCGCCAGCGCAAGTATGTCATCTACGACGCCCTGAAGAGCGCGTGGCGGATTGGGCAAAAGCGGCGCGACAAAGCCGAGATGTGGGCCTGCTTTGGCGCAACCCAGGAACATGTTCTTTTGCGAAAGGCCTCCGAGGTCCGCCTGCTCACGGAAGCAGAGTGGGATGCAATGAAAGAACGCTAAGCCGTATCCATTCAGGAGGACAACCGGATTCTGCATTCT
>PMYF01000101.1 GCA_003171295.1 Acidobacteriota bacterium
AAGCCAGGAATCTTGGCATATTTGCGGTAGTTGCCAGCCACGCTCTTGTAGGCCTTCGTGACCTCTTCAGCGGGAATATCCAGCACCAGTTCGCGAGTACAGTCCGGGTTCAGGACCGGGCCATGCACGTGGCCCTCATGGTTGTGGCCTTCGTGATCATGACCTTCGTGGTCGTGGTCGTGGCCTTCGTGGTCGTGGCCTTCGTGGCCGGTTACAGCCTCGGCCGCATCGGGTTGAAGGTCGCCTTCGAGGGTTTCAGTAGAACTCAACGTTTTGCCTTCCAGGCGCGCCTGGCGCCGATCAGAACTGCCACTTTCGCGGTTTCCCGACCGCAAGCCAACTAACTGAGCGTGCGAGCCGTCATTATTCACGTTCTCAGACCGCCGCTCTGGGCTGCCGCTCAGTGCGGATACAGCTCCGTGTGGCCGGGGAATATCTCATCTCATGGTAAGAGGGTTTGCTGGCAGGGTCAAACCGGCCAAGGCGGATGGGGCAGTAAATGGACCGCGAAAGGCACGCTACTGCTCAGTAATACTAGGCTTACGAACGTAACGGAGGAACCGCGGATGGGCTGCGCCGCACTGGGCGTAGTGCGTGCGCGCTTCGTTGAGGCTCAACTGGCCGTTGACGGTCAGGCGCACATCGGAGGCGTCAGCGTCTTCCTGGCCGTCGTCCTCCCACCAGCACACCGGGCAAAGCTTCATTGCTTCCGGAGCGTCCAGGGTTTTGGATCCGCAGCAAGGGCAGCGAAAGCGGGTTGCAACAGTCTCCACAATTAAATGGACGACAAAGATCAGGCCGGGTTTACGGGGAAACAGCTTATAGCTTCTGGCTCCTGGCTTCCAGCCATAAGAGCCCAACTGCCTGGGCCTTTAGGGTTAACTCCCGCCGGATCAGTGGTGGCATTCCGGCACAGGGGCTGTGGCGGAAGCTGGAGGCTAAAGGCTAAAAGCTCGAAGCTGCTTCTAGGAGTTTGCATGGGCCTTCGGCCCACCCATAGGGATGAAAATCGTATCGAGCCCGCAGCCTTTAGGATTGAACTGGCGTGGGACGGCGAAGGCCGGACACACTCTGGATGAGTTGAGGCCGTCTAGGAGTTTGGTCTGGGATGCGTGTTTGAACCAATCTGTGTCGCGCCATCCATCCCGCAGGGACGGTTGGTAGCACGTGACGGTGTGTGATGTCTTCGCGCACGCTTCCTGCCGCTTCCTCGCCGGGAGGTTGCGATGGGCAACAAGATTGCAGGAATTGACGTACACAAGAAGGTCCTGATGGTGGTGGTGGTGGATGCGCACGCACCGGAGTCGAAGCCGGAGCGTCGGCGGTTCTCCACCATGCCAGGCGACTTGCGCCGCTTATCGATATGGCTCAAGGAGTTGGGCGTCGAAGAAGCGGTGATGGAATCAACTGCGCAGTACTGGCGATCGGTGTGGCTGGAGTTGGAGCCGCATATGTGCTTGCATCTGGCACAAGCATTTTCCAACCGCGCTCCGCGAGGGCGCAAGCATGACTTCAAGGACGCGGAGCGGCTGGTGCGGCGGCTGATCGCAAAGGAGCTGATTCTGAGTTTTGTACCAGATGGGGACCAGCGTATCTGGCGCAACCTGACCCGGATGAAGCTGCAACTGATACGCGACCGGGTACGCCTCCAGAGTCAGATCGAGTGTCTACTGGAAGAGATGCGCATCAAGCTGTCGATTGTCGTCAGCGATCTGCTGGGATCAAGCGGTCTTCGCATCCTGCATGCTCTGGCCGACGGTGAGACCGACGCAAAGAACCTGGCGTTATTGGGGGACGATCGGTTGAAGTGCACCGAAGAACAGCTGGTCGAAGCGCTAACAGGAAGATCGCAGCCAATGCACCGGCAGATGCTCGCGCTCGATTTGGAGCGACTGCGGTTGCTTGACGAGCAAATCGGAAAGCTGAATAGCCTGATCGCGCAGGCCATGAAGCCGCATCAGGATACTGTGATCCGTCTGGCGGAAGTGCCCGGTCTCGGCATCGATTCAGCTCAGCAGATCATCGCCGAAGCAGGGCTGACGGCCAGCACGTTTTCCTCCGCGGCCGAGTTTGCTTCCTGGGTGGGAACCTGTCCCGGCAAGGAAGAAAGCGCCGAACAGAACTCCAGCAGTCGTTCGGCGAAAGGCAACAAATACATGCGCCGGGTGCTCAACCAGGCCGCTCATGCTGCTGCCATGAGCAAAGGCACCCACTTTCAGGCAGTATTCCGGCGTCTGCTGCCGCGCCTAGGTTATAAGTCCGCTGTCTGGGCCATCGCCCATCGGCTATGCCGTCTGGTCTGGAAAATTCTTCATGAGGGAATCCGCTACATCGAGCAAGGTATCGAATCCGAACCGAAGCTTCTCATCCATCGCGCACAACACCTGGCAAAACAACTGCGCAAGTTCGGCTACACCGTCCAAATCACCACAGACAACAGAGCTCCAGCATAGTGCTCCCGACCCCAACTCTGGAGGAGGTAATTTTCGACGGAGTGTGTGATCCGAGGCAGCAGTAGCGGATGCTGCCGTAAGAGGGCGCTATACCTCTCCCACGTTAACGGCCGCCCACGCGTGCGACGACTCAGCCACTCCCGCCATATACGGCGGACACGCCGATAAAACTGCATGATGCAGCAGTAATTCGACGGGCGCCCGTAATACTGGTAGTGGCCGCGGAGTTTAGCATTTAGGGCTTTCTGCTGTTCGCTCACAGGCTCGTGCCGGTGCTGTTTACACCAGTCGGCGATCGCCTTCAGCCCTCTGCGGAGCCGTTTTGCAATCGTTCTCACGTGGACTGCGAACTTGCCCTTGCGGCTGCGGTCGCACAGATGCGTGAACCCAAGGAAGTCGAAGGTTTCGGGTCGCTTCCCCTGCTTCTTCGCATTCCTCGCTGCATCGCGCCCGAACTCAATCAGCCGGGTCTTCTCCGGGTGCAGGGTCAAACCGTATTTCTCAAACCGCTTCGGTAGGACCCTCATCACTTTTTCCGCGTCCTCCCTGTACTGGAAACACAGGATGGCATCATCGGCAAAACGAATCTCATAAGCTTCCCCTTTCAGACAGGGCTTCACCACTTCCTCGAACCACACATCGAGTGCATGATGCAGGTAGATGTTGGCCAGGAGCGGACTAATCGGCTGCCCCTGTCCCGTCCCCGTTTCGCTCATGAGCAATTTGCCGTCTTCGATGACTCCGACCTTGACCCATTTCTGAATCAGGCGGAGCACGCTGCCGTCACTTACACGCTTCTCCACCATCTCGATTAGGATGCCCCGTACAATTTTGTCGAAGTATGAGCTGATGTCTATCTCCAGAATCCATCCTGTGGGCCGGGTAAAGGTCACCCGTCTCACTTCGTCCAGAGCCTGATGCTGACTGCGTCCGGGCCTAAACCCGTACGAGCAATCGAGAAAATCCTGCTCATAGATGGCATTCATCAGGGCGACCACCACTTTCTGCACGATCTTGTCCTCAAGGCTGGGAATTGAGATGGGCCTCTGTTTCCCGTTCTCCTTAGGGATGTAGACTCGGCGCAGCGGTTGTGCCTGATATTTGCCTGCCACAAGCCGCCGATGCAACTGGCGGATGTTCTCCTCGGCGTTGGTCTCGTACTCTGCGTACGTGATCCCGTCGATCCCGGCGCTGGCATTCTTTCGCAGACTCCGAAATGCCTCATACAACTTCTCCACTGTGATCAGGTGAGCGATGGAGTAAAACTGTCGCTTCGGATCTTCTTTGGCTAGTTCAGCTATTCTGTCGATGTCTGTGCACATAACAATTCGAGTTCTGAGTCTCGATATGTCTCCTTTCAACAGATTCGTACACCTGCTTCCCCCTTCCCTCCAGTGGGTCTCGTGGCCGCTCCTTGTGGAAGCCCTGCGGTTCCCCACCTTCATCGGTACTATGAGGTCGTAAGACTGCTCTGCCATCCTTCCGTGCTTCCTTCGGTCGACCCTTGGTTGCACATTTTCTTCAACCCTTCGAAGGCGTTCCTCCTGGAGTGAAGGAGATGGGGAGCTCTCTTGGGTTCCCGGCCAGCCTCTTCGGAAACATGCCATGGGCTAGAGACACCGCCGATTTCAGCACACCCTCGCATAGCGGTTGTTGCCAAATGCTGCCTTCCGCCTCATGAATAACGTCGGCATCGGAACGAGAACCGATTTCGGTGCTGATCCTCACGGCCTGTTTCCTTGCTGTGTACGCTTCGCACCCACCAGTCGCCCGGTGAGTGGCAACACTCGCTACTGACCTGTCTGCTCGACTTTGGTCAGGCGGGATTTGCACCCGCTAGGCTGGATTAAGAGGTTTCCTTGACTCATCGTCAGTTCCCCCTCTTCCGAGCTTTTCCCAACGCGATCATGACCGGTTCCTCTCCGCTTNNAGCTTTTCCCAACGCGATCATGAGTTGGTTCCGAGTCATCCCTGGCTTGATGGTCAGCATCCGCTCCAAAGATTCGACTACCCAAGCGATGTGATCACTTGAGGTCTGGCATTTATCTTCAAGCGTAGAAGCAAAACCCGCTTTTGCTGCTCCCCAAATGCCCGAAACTCCAACCAACCTCAGGACTGTGCGCCTAGAAGGATCATTCTTCATGTATTGATGGACGTTCACTCTTAGAGATTGTGACAAAAACCACAGTTTGTGGTTGTATGGTCGGCGATGCTGACATTTCGAGTGAGCCGGACCACGATGAGCCAGCCAGCGGCCCATATCTCCCCATTGGCAGTAAATCGGAAGTAAAGT
>PMYF01000942.1 GCA_003171295.1 Acidobacteriota bacterium
GGCGGTCATCCAAGAGGAAGGCGGGTTTGGGGAGGTTTTTCATGGATTTGAAGTGGCTCCGTGCATTCCTGCGCTTGGCAGCTTGCCTCGCACTCGTCGGCGTGCTGGCCGAGCCGGGCTCGGTGCGGATTGTCCAGGCGCAACAAGGTACGGCGAGTGGCGGCCCCGCGCCGAACGCCGCGAAGAAGGAGTCGGCCGATCCGACCCAGGCGATTACGACGCTGCGGGTGGAATCCCATTTGGTGACGACTCCGGTGACGGTATTTGACTCGGCCGGGCAGTTCGTCTACGACGTTGACCAGAATGAGTTCAAGATTTACGACAACGGCGCGCTGCAGCAGATCAAGCTGTTTGGAACCGAAATCCACCCGGTGGCCCTGGTCATCGTGGTGGAAACGAATGACACGACCGCGCCCTTGCTCGACGAGGTGCGCCCGCTCGGCTCGATGTTTTCCGACCTCCTGATGGGGCCCCAAGGCCAGGTGGCGCTGATTACCTACAGTGACCACGTGAATGTGGTACAGGATTTCACCCGCAATGGTGACAGGTTGGATGCAGCGCTCCGCAAGCTCAGCGGGCGGGGGAGCGGCATGCACCTGGACGATGCGCTGGTGCGCGCTCTGGGAATGCTGGATCAGATACCGCTCCAAAAAGAGCACCTGGAGGACCGGCGAGTGGTCGTGGTGTTTTCGGACGGCTACGATATCGGCAGCGAGATGAGCAAGAGTGAGATCGTCAAGCGGGCGATGAATTCCGATGTAACCATTTATGGGCTGGGCTTCAACCCGGCCAAGAACTTGTGGTCAAGACCTGAGAAAGATCCCCGGCCGGACCTCGTGGCCATGTCGGTGGGGGGAGCGCCCGGGCCTCCCAACACCGTGACCACACCCAGCACCCAGCAGATCCTGACCGACACGCCGATTCCTATTGTCCCGATTCTCCTTGCCACCGGCGAGACGGTGAAGTCCGTGGTCTTCAAGAGCTCACTCGAATACTTCGCGGGTTATTCCGGCGGGGTCTACTATAAGAAGTGGGGCAAGAGTACGGTGCAGGAGGCGCTAAACCGCATTGCCACGGAGATCCACGGCCAGTATGAACTGGCTTATGTCCCTGACAATCTGAACCAAACCGGGTTCCATCGGATTGTGGTGCAGGTGCGGCGGCCGGGAGCAAAGGTTCGCGCCCGCGCCGGATACTACTACCAGGCGACGCCGCAATAAGGCGCGCGCCACGCCTTCCGCCGGTGGGCGGGTAACAGACAATGGTAAATAGTGATTAGTAAGATGAGGCCTAAGCTCTCTCTGGGATCGTGGAGGAGTGATCCACTTTCCCCTTCATCATTTCCCCGAATCTTCCCACCCCCAAGCAGAAAGCGGACAGCCGCGGGCCTGCGGGTATACTAATCAAGTTCCTCGTAGCTTCGATACACCTGCACGCTCTTTCCGGATTTCAGCTCAATTTCTGCCAGGTAGGGACGCATCTGCATGGGTTCCACTTTCAGGACCAGCGCGTGGACTGCGCCCTGCGCAGTGTATAGGACGGCAAAGTACTGGCTGTTTCTAAGTCGCTTGATTTGGGGCTGCACCTTCCAGGCAATGTTCATCCGCAAGACCTGCTTGCTCAGGTCGGGGCGATATTGCATGAGGGTAATCGCCGCAAAGGGCACGTTGACTGACCCGACCGGGCAGGCGAAGGCGAGCCCATCCTTCAGCACTTCCAGTTTCCCGGAGCATCCTTGCGCCAGGTCCTCCGTCCCTGCCACATACTGAAATGGGGGCACATCGGTGGTTTGGCGCTTGGCATAGGCAAAGCCGGCAAGGGAGATTAGCACAAGCAGGCTGCTGGCTATGGAGATGGGCTTTTCTGGGTGGCGCTTGATCATGGCAAAGCTCCCGAAGTGTTTGCTTCCGGGGGCGCGTGCCCCGCGCCCCTCGCTATGAGTTTACTCCCATAAATGCCCTCAGGGGAACACGCCCGCAGATTTAGCCGCGCCTCGCTCTGGGGTTTCCGCCTGGACATCTTTTCGTTGACGATTCTTGAAACGCGGGTATAGTTACCTCGTACCAATTTCCGGATCGCAACGGAACCTCCGTGCCCTCCCAGCCGCACACCCCGCCTTCCAATCCGAGTCAAAAGAGCCAGCTCAAGGCCCAGGGTTTAGCGTTTGGGCAGTCCTTTCAGTCGGTGTTCAAGATCAGTGCGATGTACTCCGTGGACCACCCGGCTGCGGGGAAGGTCATCCAGCAGAGCTATGGTTTGCTGACCGAATTGCTCAAGTTGGGCGGGCAATTCACTTTCGGGTTTGTCAATGAACGCCTCCTGCTTAACAACAGTCTTATATCCCAAAATGCCCTTACCCATCTGGAGGTGGCGTTTTCCAAAAGGGAAATTGGGGCGGTCTCTTTTCAGGCCGGGGTGACGTTGAAGGACTTCAAACGCGTGCTGGCTCTGCTTGCGACCCGCCCGACCGTGATTGCGGAGCAGGGAGGCATCAAGAAGTTTCTGGCCGAAAACCCTATTGCGGGCATTCGCGTCATGCCCGCGGCAAAGCGGGAAAAAGAGGGCGACACAATCGATATTGGGATGGATATCGGGTCCTACATGACGGCGCAGGCCATCCTCGGCCAGGAAGCCCCCTCGGATACGATGGCGTTGGATATGCTTCTGCAAGCTGCCGGGGTCGCCAAGTCCCAGGGATTTGCCAGCACGCCGCGCGATGTCTTGGAGATGGCAAACGAAGCCACCCGCAACACCCTGGCAGACCCGGAGGGGAATCTGTCGGAATTACTGGTTGCCTTGACACAGATGCTGGCAGGCATGCGGCTCGATCACCTGGTTTCGTCCCTGCCCCCGGAAAAGCAGAGCGAAATCAAGAACCACCCCCCCGGCGTGATGGCGGCGCATTTGATGGAAGACGCCATAGCCGGGTGGACCGCGGAACGACTGACCACTACCGCGTCTCAGGGGGGCGTGCCGGTCGTGGGAGACGAGGTGCTCCACGCCTTGTTGCGCGGGCTCAAGGCAACGCGGGTCGCCGAGCGCCTCCTGCAAAAGCTAGCGGATTTTGTGCAGCAAGCGCACCTGCCCCAGGAAGTCTACGACCGCATCCGGCGGGAGGTGATGTGGTTCACCATGCCGGAAAAGGAGAAGGAAGCTCAACTCGTGCGCCTGGAGCGGTTCACGGCGCTGGACTTTGATCGTCTTCTCCACTACCTCCAAGAGGCCGTGAACGAGGGGAGATTTGAGGAGGCCGCGGAGATTGCCCAACACTACTTCGCGGCATTGGACAAGGCTCCTGCCGCGGTGCAAGCGGAAGAACTCCAGAGGGCGCCACAACTTCTCCAAAGCCTCGCGGGCATGCAGACCCTGGAGTTGATGCACACTCTGGCGGAACCCCTGGTCCGGGACCTCCTGGACGAAACCCGCTTGCATTGGCCCTGCCACTTGGGGATAACGAACTGCCTAGTCGTCGTGGCGGAAAACGCCGGCCGCTTTGAGGATTTTGAGTTCGTTTGCAAGATCGCAACGGACCTGAAGCGCTCCCTCGCGAGGCACCCGGTTCAACATGCGGATTGCTGTGGCAGCGCTCTTTCCAGGCTGCTCCCGGCCGAGGTCCTGGACCGGCTGATCGAGTTGTTCCTGCAAAAGCGCAGCGACGCGGCTTGGGTGAAAACCGCAACGTCCTTGTTGGTGATGATTGGCCCCCCGGGCGCGGAAGCGGTATTCCGGCGCCTGGAAGAGGAACCTGCGGCTTCCAACCGCCTGCCGTTAATGCGATTGATTCGCAATCTTGGAACGCCCGCCCTTGAGGCCTCGCGGAAGCGGCTGGCCGATGCGCGCTGGTACGTCGTGCGCAATGCCGCCATTATTCTGGGTGATCTGGGTGACCCGGACCTTCCCGCGCAACTGCGCNNGTGCATTGCGCCATCCGGACCACCGGGTGCAGCAGGCCGCCATCATCGCCATTTTGAGGAGCAATGTCGGCGGCCGGGGAGAAGTCCTGGCGGAAGCCTTGCCCAACTTGCAGGCTGGCGTGCTCGAGATGGCACTGGACGAACTGACGATTCTAAAAGACCCGGCGAGCCTTGGCCACTTGGAGGCACTCTTAGTCAAGAGGGATTTCAAGGTTGGGACGCTGGAGAAAGCTGTCATCGCCCTCGCCGCCATCCCTTCGGATCGCGCGGCCGAGGTCCTCTACCAGATTCTGGCTGATTCCGGACATGCCCTCTTGGTCCGCAGGACCGCCTTGGGTGGTTTGTACAATCACCCTTCCGCCGCTGCCGCGCAGTTGGTAGCAAAACTCACCAATCTTCCCGCGGGCAATCCTCTGTGGGCCGAATTGAAGAAGCTCACGGAGGGCCCCGCCGGCTGAGCATCGGCTGGGCGGAACGGTGCAGGCGTCTGGGCATCCCGCCGAGAGGGAACGCAGCGGGCGCGTCTGCGTGGGAACAAAGGGTTGCGGCTTGCCTTCCCTTCTCACCACCGAAAACGACGAGAGCACGTGGCGGGTCGGCAGCCCTTGGGAAGAAGGAGAAGAGGAAATGCACGTCTTTGACGAGATTCGCCTGCAGGACCTGGATCGCCGGGACTGGCAGTTATGGGTCCTGGCTCTGGCGATGATTCTGATCCTGGCGGGAGGATTGGCCCTGCTGATGTACTCCCTGGTGCCCCCCGACGCCCTTTCTCTGAGCGAGCGCGCCAAGTTGAAGAGCATTTTCGGCTTCTGCATCCTTGCCGTGCTTTTCGTCGGCTATCTGGTTGACCGCCAGATGGTGATCAGCCGACTCCGCAAGGAACTGGATGCGGAGCGAACCCGCAACTTGGCGCTGCGCAAGCAGAGCAGCAGTGAACTGCTTCAAACCTTGTTCGGAGCTAGCCAGTTCTGTGACCGCCTGGCGCTGGAACTGCAGCGCGCCACGCACGGTGGGCATTCTCTTTCCGCGCTCACCGTTTCCCTGGAAGCCCCCAACCTCCCGGAGAGCCAGGACATCTACGCGGCCTTTGGTGAAGCCGTGAAGGCCATGTTATGCAAGCTTCGCGCGGAAGACTCCATCTATCAGTTTACCCCCGGCGTATTTGGGGTGCTTCTCCCCAAAACAGTGGCGGCCGACGCCCATCGAGTTGCGGTCCGCGTGGCCGGCGGCCTTTCCGACGCGATGGGCTCGAGCCAGCGCTACTCCTTTGACATCCAGGTTACGAGTTATCCTGAGCACGCCAAGACGGCACGCGAAATGGAAAAGTTGATGAACTTGCCGCATGCC
>PMYF01000903.1:0-13423 GCA_003171295.1 Acidobacteriota bacterium
AGCGCCGCGAGTTTCGCTATCCGCGTCCAGCCTGAGCTTTGCCAGCCAGGCGGTGGGCAAAGCCAGCAGTGCCCAGTCGTTGACGCTGAATAACACGGGTGATGCGAGCCTGGCGGTGGACAGCGTCACCGTCACGGGTTCCGGCAGCAGGGATTTTGCGGTGCAGAACGCGTGCGGAGGATCGCTCGCTCCGGGAGCCAGTTGTGGCCTGAGCGTGACTTTCACACCTGCCGCAGCCGGGCCTCACGCGGCCACCCTGACTATTGCCACCAACGCTGTGGGCAACCCGCCCGCCGCGGTACTCACGGGCGCCGGGGCGGATTTTTCTCTGAGCATTTCGGCGGGCTCTGCGACGGCGCTTACGATCGCGCCCGGCCAGCCGGCTTCGTTCCACCTGGCGCTCGTGCCGGCCGGCTTCAAAGAGACGGTCACTTTCGGTTGCGGGGGAGCACCGGCGGAATCAACTTGCCAGATTTCACCGGGGACGTCGGCCCTCGATGGTGTCACCCCGGTGGAATTCACGGTCTCCGTGCAAACAGGTGCCTCCTCCGCCGGGTGGTTCCGAAGGCCTCACCTACCAGGAGGAATGGGGATGTACGGAGAACTGATCATGCTGCTGACACTGCTCGTGACGCTGGGAGGGGTGGCTGCGGCTTCGCGGCGCCGTATCGCGTGGGGACTCGCGACCCTGCTTGTCGCGGCGGTATGGTTGCCAGGATGTGGTGGGGGCGGCCAGCTGAGCAGCGCGGCGCGCTCCTCTCAACCGGGGACGCCGGCTGGCACCTACATCCTGACGATCACGGCATCTTCCCCGGATGTGATTCACAGCACCTCGCTGACGTTGACCGTGCAGGACTGAGCCATAATTCAGAATTCATAATTTCCTTATGGGCGCCTCGCGCTGGAGCCGGGCCGCGCCGAGGCGGAAGCAATGGCTCTTGAGAAAGAGCTGCCCAACGTGGTTGCAAACGTCAAGATCGCCGCGGAATTCCAATCGCGGCCGGAGTACCAAGTGGGTGAATAGCTGGTCGCCCCAGGCCGCGCCGCCTGGGCCAGCACTAGCGCGAACTTTTCACTCCAGGCTTTCTCCACATTCAAGGCCAGGGCATAAGGAAGAAACTTTTCGAACACTGCCGGGTTCTTGGGGAGAGCAACCAGCATCTTGAATCGGTCCTTGTCGGCCTCGGTCAGAAACATGCGGAAGCCCTCGATCTGATCCCGCAGCGACCGGCCCGAGCGACCTGAGAGCTTGAGAAGGCAATGGAAGGTATAGCTGATCAGCACCAGGAGAATCAGCAGGAGGGCGACCGTTCCGGATGTAGCCCACGCCAGTGCTCCCAGCCCCACGATCTCCCCCCCGAAGACAGGAATTGCCACCACGGTTGAGGTCAGAGCCTGTTTCCAGGCGGCGGCCTGGTGTTGCGGATCGAAGATCAGATTTCTCCAGGAAGCCAACCCCGCGGCCGCCAGCACCGCGCAGGCCAGGCTCCAGATGAGCAGCCCGGCGGTCACAGTGAGCGTGATAACCCGTGATGCGCCGGGGACTGCGAAACCGCACTGGACCACGCTGAGGAGAGATATCAGCAGGCCTGGAATCAGGAAGGGGCTGTTCTTCAGGAAGTAAACTTTTTCCAGGTGGGAGTGCAAGCTGCGGTGCAGGGCTTCCAGCGTGCCACCCACCAGGGCATGGTTCTTACGTTCCAGGCGGATGGTTCCACTCGCGGTGAACAGCTTTCGGAGGATGAGCTTCTGATCGGCGGTAATCGCGGGCAGGCGTTCCCAGCCTTCGCCACCGCGTCCAGGTGCGGTGGCGGTGGGCTGCAGGCTCGCTTTCAGGCGTCCCAGAATGTATGTGCCGGTACCGTCCTCCAGAATAGCTATTCGCCGCTTGACTGCCAGGTCCACCAAATCAACCACCAGGGCCTTTGGGTCGAAGTCCCCCCGCCACACGTAGCGGACAGTCGCGGGCGAGAATCCCCGGGGTGGTGAGTTCCTCGGCATGAGCAATCCCGCGGCACGACGACGCCTGCCCAGGAACCACGCCGCGGTGTAATAAGCCAGAACCAGCAACAACCCGGCAACGCCGATGAGCAGGACGCGGTTGTCCTCGAGGAAGTACTGGTAATTCTCATCGTCATTGGGCAGACGAACAAATCCCTTGGGCCAGCGGACCACGATGGTCAGGGTTTCGGGCGGCGCCAAGGGGCGCGTGCTGTGGAATTCGGCATTGCCTTGGGTATTGAAAGACGCGGAGTAATCGCTTCCCGCTGAGCCCGGGGTGCCCGTGTAGGCGTCCAGCAGGACAGCGGCCGGGGCGATTCCCGCGGGCAGATGAACCGCGGCAGAGATCTCTTGAATGGGGAAGGTCCAACCACTGCCCGTCACATTCCAGTAAAGCGCATCGTGGTCGGAAAAGAACCCGAGGGCGCGATTCAAAGTGTAGGTAAGCACATACTTGTGCTCACCCGGCGACAGAGGCGCGCCGCGCTTGCCCAAGCATACACGCAGGCCATCGGGCAGCTTTTGCAGGTGGTAGTCTTCGGGTTGGTCATCGCGCGCCAGGGAAGTGATTTCCAAATGCACAAAGTAGATGTTGCCGAAGCGGTCGCGGTCGAGGAAAGGGAAGTCCCGGTGGATTTTCTCGAGGAACCTGGGGTCCGTGCCTGACACTACAATTGTCTCCTGCACCAGGAGCGAGTCATTCCGATTGACGGTGATCTCACTGCGATAGGAAAGGACCTGCCCACCCCCGGAGCCCGCGGCGGTTGCTGGCGCGCCGAGGCCGGCAGCATAGGTGCAGGCGAGGGTGGCGAGGAGAACGCCGGTGAGCATGGAGAACCGCTTGGGCATGTGCGCTTCCCCCTCGAGGCCGCCCCCACAGTCCGGCAAGCCGGGCAGGGAAGAGATGAAATTGCACTCGGACGTTGGCCGTTAACTTACCACACTTCGCCTGGAGAGCAATCCGGTACTTGGCGGGGCGGGAGGCTTTGAGGCCTCTAGCGTTTGCTGCCTGCGGGGACCGCAGGTTTCCGGCGCTTTGCAGTCGCCGGCCCATTCCGGTAGGCAGGATTCACGTGCCGCGCGCCGGTGGCTATCAATTGCTCAGCCTCGCCCTGCGATCTGATGCCACCCCGCGCTCCCAGGGCCGTGCAGTTGAGCCCGGCCATTGCGTTGGAGAAATCCAGCGTACGCCCGATGTCCCATGCCGACAGCAATCCAAAGATAAAGGCGCCGTGGAAGACGTCACCCGCGCCCGTGGTGTCCACGGTCTCCACGACAAAGCCCGGCGAGTAGTAGAAGTGTCCCGCCTCATAAACCAAGGCGCCTTCGCGACCGAGGGTCATGCCGGGCACCCGCACCCGATACTCGCGTGCCATGTTCTCCAGCACCTTGAAGGGGTCGGCGTGCCCGGTGACGGCGGGAAGGAAATTCGTCGAGGCGATCAGGTAGTCGATGTAAGGGAAAAGCGTCTCAACCTTTTTATAGACCGTATCCAGATCCGCCACCACCGGAATGCGCGCGCGCCGCGCCCAGCGCGCCGCCACGAGGGCAGCTTCCACATCGCAGCCGTCCAGGAGCAGCAGGCGCGCGCTCTCGATGGTCCTGGCTTTCAGTTCCTCGGGCTGGACCGCCAGTCGCGCGTCTCGGTCCCAGAAGACGGTGCGCTCGCCGGTCGCCTGGTCAACCAGGATGTAGCCAAACTGGTTGGGAGTGCCTTTCACCACCCGCGCCTGCGCCAGGTCCACTCCCTCGCGTCGCAGGCTGGCAAGCTGGAAGCGCCCGGCTTGGTCGTCGCCGAGTTTGCCGATGTACCGCGCCGTCAGTCCCAGCCGCCGGCAGGTGACCAGCGCCGTTGCCACCTGCCCGCCGGCCTGCATCGATGCCGCGACCACGCGCTCCTTGCCCCCCAGGGCAGGGAACTCCCGCACCGTCATGACCGTGTCCGTGGCGTTCAAGCCGAGACCCACTACATCCACCTTGGTGTTTGCCAATTGCGCCTCCTCCTTGCCGAAGGGAAGATACTCTACACCCCGTGCCGCCAGATTGTGAAGCGATGTGCGCGCCGGCCATCAGGTCGGCAGTTTTTCCCCCATCGTGCTAACTTGAAGGTCAGCGCTACGACGGCGCGTGCCGACGCCTTGTAGCGCCGGCATCTTGCCGGCGGTGGGCGCCGCGGATGTGGCGGCGCAGCAGTCGTGGCGTGGGGTCACCGGAACGCTTCTTTGTTCACCACGTAAGGCATGTTGGCAGGATTACCTCCGTGGTTTCCCTCCAAGACATCGATCAGCCCCTGAATGCAACGGCCCGCCATGCCTTGGTTGGGATCGGTTGAAAGCCGCGTAACCCGAGCGGCGCTGGCAAAGTGCGAGAACAGGCGCAGGCGGTTTTCCAGCTTGGGATCGCGCAGCGGCGAGTCAGCGGGCAACGGTTCCTTTTCAAACACGTCCAGCGCCGCTCCCGCGATCACCCCTGCGTGCAATGCCGCCGCCAAATCCGTTTCATCCACCACGGGCCCGCGCGAGGTGTTGACCAGAAACGCCGTGGGCTTCATCAGCCGCAACGTCGCGGCGTTGAACAGATGATAGGTGGGGAACTTGCCTTCGCCGGCGCGGATGAGGGGCACATGAATGCTCACGAAATCGCTCTCGCGCAACACTTCTTCAAAACTCACAGAGCGGATGCTCCGCGAGTCGGCGCTGAAGCCGTTCCGAAAGCGGACGTCCATCGTATCTTGAATCTTGCGCGCGAAATCGGGCTGGGCCGCTTCAGTGTCGAAGCAGAGGAAATCCACGTCGAGTCCGACCGCCTTCTTGATAAAGGCCTGGCCGATGCGCCCCGTGCCAATCACGCCGACGGTCTTGCCCGTGACCTCGTCACCCAAGAAGGGCAGGTAGGGATGCCAGGTGCCCCAGCGTTGGTTGCGCACCAGACGCTCACTGGGGTAGAGCTTGCGCGCCGCGTTGCCCAGAATGAAAAGCGTAAATTCCGCCGTGGCTTCCGTAAGCACGTCGGCGGTGTTGGTGAAGGGAATCTTGCAGCGATTGGCGTCGCCGCGGGTGATGTTGTCGAAGCCCACGGCGTATTGCGACACAACCTTCAGCGTGCCGCGCCCGGCTTCAAGAACTTCCGCGTCAATACGGTCGCGCAGCGTGGTGATGAGGCCGTCAATGCCGGAGCGAACTCTCTCGATAATCAAGCTTTTCGGCGGCGGCTCGGGGTTGGGATAGACCTCCACTTTATAGCCGCGATCGCGCAGGATTTTGAAAGCGCCCTCGCCAATGTCGCAAGTGGCGAAGATGCGAAAGCGGCGAGTGTGTGAGTTTGTCATGAGAAAGCCCCAAATAGATTGCGGGATTGGTTCATCAGCTCATCGGTTCATCGGGTAACCTCGCCATCCGTTCAATTGCCGATGGAGCACCCTAGTGATTGACGCATTGGGCGATTTGGCCTGGCTCCACAAAGAGGGCTTGAGAAAGAGGAAATCCAGTAATCCCTCAATCGCTAAACTACTCCATCCCTTGTTTTTTCGATCAGCCGATGGCTCGACGAACCGATGAACCGATTTCTTAAAGATTTTTCTTCGTCCAAGTCTCTATACGCTCGAGCGCCTTCTGGATGTTCTCAACCGAATTGGCAAACGAGAACCGCAGATAGCCGTCGCCCCAGTCGCCGAAAGCGGAGCCCCACAGGCAAGCCACTCCGGCTTCGGTCAAAAGCGCGTCGGCCAGAGCGCGCGTGGGGCGCCCGGTGTCGCGAATATTGGGGAAGACGTAGAACGCCCCGTGAGGCTGGCGGCACCGGAACCCGGGCAGGCGGTTCAACCCCTCGACCATGACGGCGCGGCGGCGGCGAAACTCCTCGCGCATGTGGTCGACGGAATCCTGTGGGCCGCGTAGCGCCTCGACGCCGGCGATTTGGGTAAAGCTCGCAGTGCAGGAATTGGAGTTGGTCATGAGCAAGGTAATCTGTTTGGCCAGGTCGGCGCGCATGACGCCATAGCCCAGGCGCCAACCGGTCATGGCGTANNTTGGAAAAGCCGTTCAGGATGATTGTCCTCTCCTTCATGCCGGGAAACTGCGCGAGGCTTGAGTGCTCGCCTTCGTAGATCAGGCGGCTGTAGATCTCATCGGAGAGGACGAAGATTTCACGGCCGGCCAGCGCCTGCGCCAGGCGCGCGATCTCGGTGCGGCTCATCACCCCNNGGTGGGATTGTGCGGGCTGTTCAGGATGATCAGGCGTGTGCGGTCGGTGATTCTTTCCAGGATACCGTCCACATCCACGTCAAAGTCGTGGTCTTCGCGCAGGCCGTAAGAGACCTCCTTGGCGCCCACAAATCGGATCATGGATTCGTAAATGGGAAACCCGGGATTGGGATAGAGCACCTCGTCGCCATGCGCAACGAGCGCCAGCATCGTGAAGAACATGATGGGCTTGCCGCCTGGCGTGATGACCACTTCCGCTAGGTCAACCGTAATGCCAAGTTGCTTGGCGACGTCGTCCGCCACGGCGGCGCGCAGTTGGGGAAGCCCCGCCGACGGCCCGTAGTGAGTCCAGCCCTCGTGCAGTGCACGGGTCGCCGCGTCGACGATGTTGGGCGGCGTCGCGAAGTCCGGCTCACCAATTTCCAGGTGAATGATCTCTTTGCCGCGCGCCTCCAGTTCCCGCGCGCGGGCGAGAACTTCAAAGGCACTCTCCGTTCCCAGGCGGGACATGCGGTCTGCCAGCCTCAATGTGGTAGAACTTATAGTCACGAATTGCCCCCATTGGCCCTGGGGCAGAATCCCATGGTTCACCAGGGGCGGTCAGGATATATCTCCGGAAACTCAAAGTCCAGCNNAGGTTTTTCCGACCTTTGAAATGCCGCAAAGATGGAATTATTGACTGGGGCATTCATCGCAGGCGAGAGTGGCACATGGCACAAATGTCGTTTGGACTTTCAAATAATGTCAACTCTGTCCCATCTGCTCTGCGTAACTCGTTTGATTACTTAACATTCCCAGTGCCCTTGTGACCTCCAATTTGGCTCAAGGCGTGCAGAACTAATGTTGAAAGCGTTAGGGAGAGACGCCAATGGTGGAACTCGCATCGTGGTATGAAAGGTTCCTGGCGAAGTTTTCCCTGCGGGTGCAAGGGAAGTTTCTGTCCGTTGCAGAGACGTTTCAATTCAAGGCCGGGCCGGACATCTTTGGTGGGTCCGACGGCGCCTTAGCGCCGGAGTGGAGTGGCAGGACCCCGTCGTCTTCAAGGTTGACTTGCACGAGGAGCGGGGAAGGAGTGTGAAATGGGAACGAGCTTCCGGAAGCCGGTGGCGCCCTCACAGGACAAGCGGTGGCGGATTGTGGATGCCACCATGCGCCGGTACGGCAACCAATCGCACGCGCTGATTGAAGTGCTGCACATGGTGCAGGAGTCCTTTGGGTACCTGGATAAGGATTCGGTGCGGTATGTGGCCATGAGCCTGCGTGTGCCGCTCAGCCAGGCCTTTGGGGTGGCCACGTTCTATCACTATTTCACCCTGAAGCCCCCCGGCAAGCATACCTGTGTGGTATGCACGGGCACGGCCTGCTATATCAAGGGGGCGGGAAAACTGCTGGCCGACGTGGAAAATCACTTTGGAATCAAGCCGGGCGAGACCACGTCCGACGGCAACGTTTCGTTGCTCACCGCCCGCTGCCTGGGCGCCTGCGGCCTGGCGCCCGCCGTGGTGTTTGACGGCCAGGTGGCAGGCAAGCAGAATTCCGCGGAGATGGTGGAAAGATTAGGGAGGTGGGAGCAATGACTCCTGAGGAACTTGGCGAAATCACCGCCCAACAGGAGGAAGCAGAAAGGCAATTCAAACACCGCGTGCATGTTTGCACTGCGGCGGGCTGCCTCTCTTCCGGAAGTGACAAGGTTAAGGACGCGTTGGCGAAAGAGATCAAGGACCAGGGACTGGAGCACCAGTGCAAGGTAAAGGGCGTGGGCTGTATGGGCCTGTGCGCCAACGGCCCGCTGGTGGCGGTCAAGCCGCGGAACGTGATGTACCAGAACGTGGCCGAGGACGACGCTCGGGAGATCATCCAGAGCCTGGGGGGTGAACCGGTCGCCCGTCTCGAGTGCCCCACGGAAATGCCCTTCTTCCGCCGCCAAGTCAAGATTGTGCTGGAGAATTGCGGCCGCGTCGATCCCGAGCAGATCAATGACTACATCGCCGCGGGTGGCTACGAGGCATTAGTTAAGTCCCTGACGGAATTCTCACCCGGCGAAGTGATCGAGCAGGTGTTGCGCAGCGGGCTGCGGGGCCGGGGTGGCGCCGGTTACCCCACCGGGCTGAAGTGGGGCACGGTGGCCAAATCGGATGCGGACCGCAAGTATGTCATCTGTAACGCGGACGAGGGTGACCCCGGGGCTTTCATGGATCGCAGCGTGCTGGAAAGCGATCCCCACCGCGTGCTGGAGGGCATGGCCATTGCCGCCTACGCCGTGGACGCGACGCAGGGCTACATTTATGTGCGCGCCGAGTATCCCCTCGCCATCAAGAATCTCAAAACGGCCATCCGGCAGGCCGAGCACCTGGGCCTGCTGGGGAACAACATTTTCGGCACCACGCACAGCTTCCATGTGGAATTGCGCCTGGGAGCGGGAGCGTTTGTTTGTGGCGAGGAGACGGCGCTGATCGCTTCGATTGAGGGCCGGCGCGGCACGCCGCGGCCCCGGCCGCCTTTTCCGGCGGCGGAAGGCCTGTGGGGAAATCCCACCCTGATCAACAACGTCGAAACCTTTGCCAACATCCCGCCCATTATTCGCAACGGGGCCGACTGGTTTGCGCGTATCGGAACGGAAAAGAGCAAAGGGACGAAGGTCTTTGCCCTGGCCGGCCGAGTCAAGAACACCGGCCTTATCGAAGTGCCGATGGGCATCACGCTACGCGAGATTATCTTTGAAATCGGCGGCGGCGTGCCGGACGGGAGGAGCTTCAAAGCGGTGCAGACCGGCGGGCCGTCAGGTGGCTGCATCCCGGCGGAGTTCCTGGATATGCCGGTCGACTATGAATCGCTCCGCAAGCTCGGCTCGATCATGGGCTCGGGGGGCATGATCGTGATGGACGATTCCTCCTGCATGGTGGATGTGGCCAAGTATTTCATGGAATTCTGCAAGTCGGAGTCTTGCGGCAAGTGCGTCCCCTGCCGCGCCGGGACTTATCAGATGCATGACCTCCTGGGCCGGATCTGCGCCGGGCACGCCACGGCGCAGGAGGTGGCCCTTCTCGAGGAACTGTGCGACTTGGTGATGAACACCAGCCTCTGCGGCCTCGGCCAGTCCGCGCCCAATCCTGTGCTCAGCACCTTGCGGTATTTCCGCGACGAATACCACGCTCACGTGGAGGAACGTAAGTGTCCGGCGGGCGTATGCCGGATCGAAGACGGCAAGGAGGTGGTAGCTTGAGTCCAGCGGTTCGCGTTATCACTCTCAGCCTGGATGGGCGCGATATCAGCGCCCGGGGCGATCAAACGATCCTGCAGGTGGCGCGGGAAAACAATCTGTACGTTCCCACCCTGTGTCACCTGACCGGCCTTTCCCGGGTGGGCGCCTGCCGGCTCTGCCTGGTGGAGGTCAAGGGCGTCAACAAACTGCTTCCCGCCTGCCTTACGCGCGTCGAGGAAGGCATGGAAGTGACCCTGCATAGTGAGCGGCTCAGCAAGTACCGGAGGATGATCCTGGAGCTGCTCTTCGCGGAGCGCAATCACGTCTGTGCGGTTTGCGTCTCCAACGGGCATTGTGAGCTGCAGAACCTGTCGCAGACACTCGAGATGAACCACGTCCATTTCCCCTATCGCTACCCGCGGCTGGCGGTGGATGGTTCGCACGACCGCTTTGTGGTCGATCACAACCGGTGCATTCTTTGCACGCGGTGCGTGCGCGTCTGCGATGAAATCGAAGGAGCACACACCTGGGACGTCCTGGGCCGGGGCGTGAATGCCCAGGTGATCACCGATCTCAACCAGCCCTGGGGCTCTTCGGATACCTGCACGGGGTGCGGAAAATGCATCCATGTTTGCCCCACGGGGGCGCTGGTCGAAAAGGGCAAGTCGGTTCAGGAGATGTCGAAACAACGGCAATTCCTGCCCTATCTGACTTTAATGCGGGAGAGACGCTGGTGAGCAAAGCGCGGGTTGCAACCTTATGGTTGGACGGCTGCTCGGGCTGCCACATGTCGATCCTCGACCTGGATGAGCGGCTGCTGGAGCTGGCCGGGAAGATGGATCTGGTGTTCAGTCCACTCGTCGATATCAAGGAGTTTCCGGAAAACGTGGATGTCACCCTGGTAGAAGGCGCGGTTAGCAACGAGGAGGACTTGGAGAAAATTCAGAAGGTCCGCGCCCGCTCGCGCCTGCTGGTTTCCCTGGGTGACTGCGCGGTAACCGCGAATGTGCCGTCCATGCGGAATCCCTTCAGCGCCCAGGCGGTTCTGGACCGGGCGTATGTGGAAAACGCTACGCTCAACCCCGGGGCGCCCCGAGAGGTGGTTCCCCCGCTGCTTCCCCAGGCCCGGCCCATCCACGAGTTTGTGAAGGTGGATATGTTTGTGCCGGGATGCCCGCCCTCCGCGGACACCATCTATACCGTGCTTACGGAAATTCTGGCCGGGCGAACACCGAAAATGAGCACGCTGACACGGTTTGGAGCATAGGACGAAAGGCATGGCAAAAGCTAAAGCGATGAGCAAGCAAACTCTGGTGATCAATCCGGTGACCCGCATCGAGGGACACGCCAAGATCACCATCCAGCTTGACGAGCAGGGAAAGGTTTCGGACGCGCGTTTCCACGTGACGCAACTCCGTGGCTTCGAAAAACTCTGCGAAGGCCGGCCGTTCTATGAAATGCCCTCGCTCATGGCGCGCATCTGCGGCATCTGCCCAGTCAGCCACCTGGTCGCTTCCGCCAAGGCTTGTGACGCGATCCTCGCCACACGCATTCCGTCCGCCGCCGTCAAGCTGCGCAGCATCCTGAACCTGGCGCAGCTCGTGCAATCGCATGCGCTCAGCTTCTTTCACCTCTCCTCCCCCGATCTGTTGCTGGGCATGGATTCCGACCCGGCCCGGCGCAATATCCTGGGGCTGGCTGAATCCCATCCGCAGATGGCCCGTGACGGCGTGCGCTTGCGGCAGATCGGCCAGCAGATTATCGAGATGTTGGCGGGGAAACGCATCCACCCCGCTTGGGTCGTGGCGGGCGGGGTTAATGAACCGCTATCGGAGGAGTGCCGCGATAAGCTCCTGGCGCTCCTGCCCCCAGCGCTGGAAATCAGCCAGCGGACTCTCGACTGGTTCAAGACCATCCTCGATCAGTTTCGCGAGGAAATCCGCACTTTCGCCAATTTTCCAACCTCCTTCTTGGGTCTGGTCAACGCCGCCGGGGAGCTGGAGCACTACAACGGCTGGTTGCGCGTGGTCGATTCACGCGGCAACATCGTGGCGGACAAGCTTGATCCCGCCAACTACGCGGAGTACATCGGCGAAGCCTGCGAACCGGATAGCTACCTCAAGTCGCCTTACTATAAACCTCGCGGCTACCCAGAGGGTATCTATCGCGTCGGCCCGTTGGCCCGGCTGAACATCGCGGACCGGTGTGGCACGCCCTTCGCCGATCAGGAATGGGCGGAATTCCGTGAACTGGACCGCGGTGCGGTGCTGAGCTCTTTCTACTATCACTACGCCCGGCTCATCGAGATCGTTTATGGGATCGAGCGCATTGAGCAGTTGCTCCAGGCGCCGGATATTCTTTCCAAGCACGTCCGCGCCTTTGCCGGGCCTAACAATCCTGAGGGCATCGGTGTGTCGGAAGCCCCGCGCGGCACCTTGATCCACCATTACAAGGTCGATGAGCACGGGCTGATGACCTGGGCCAATCTGATTATCGCGACGGGGCATAACAACCTGGCGCTCAATCGCGGGGTGCTGCAGGTTGCCAAGCACTTTGTGAACGGGACGAAGCTGACGGAAGGCATGTTGAATCGGGTGGAGGCGGTGGTCCGGGCGTTCGACCCTTGCCTGAGTTGCTCCACGCATGCCGCCGGGCACATGGCCATGCGCGTGCAATTGGTGGGGCCGGATGGCGCGGTGTGCGATGAGTTGCGCCGCGAGTAGGGCGTCGGGAACCGCCCGGGGCCTTGGAGAAGGATGAGTCTTTTGGAGTTGTGATGCGAATCAGCCAAGGAGTGGTCAAATGAAAACGATGACCTCTGAGCCGCTCACAGGAGCGGACCAGGAATTCCTCGACGGACTTGTCGTGAGCCAACGCGGCCGCCCCGGAGCCCTGCTGGGCATCCTGGAAAAGGCCCAGGAACGCCATCCGCGCAAGTACCTGCCACGCGAAACCCTGGAGTACATCGCGGCCAGGACCGATACGCCGCTCGCCCGGGTTCATAGCGTGGTGACCTTCTACGCACTCTTTAATCTGGAGCCGCAGGGGCAGAACACGATCTGCATCTGCCGCGGCACCGCCTGCCACACGCGGGGTTCGCGCGGACTACTTGAGACCCTGATGTTCAAGCTGGGTTTCCACGATTCGAGCGAAGAGATGGCCGATAAGACTTCCATGAACACCAGTGATGGCAAATTTACCGTCCGCACGGTGGCCTGCTTTGGCCAGTGCGCGTTAGCTCCGGTGGTGGAAGTGAATCACGCCGTATACGGGCATATGAATGAGCAAACTCTGGAGCGGGAGCTTGATCATCTGGGAAGGGAGAAAGCAAAGCAATGACGCGCATCCGGGATCTGAGTACGTTCACCACAGTTCGAGGCGCCGGCATGGGGAAGCTTCAGCCTTTCCGGCCGCGGCTTGCCGTAGGCATGGGCACCTGCGGCGCCGGCAATGGCGCGGAAGCCGTCTTCCACGCTTTTGCGGACGGTATTGATAAGCGCGGGCTGGACATCCAGTTGGCCCGTGTGGGGTGCTTCGGTTTTTGCGCCCAGGAACCCCTCGTCAACGTCTGGCTCCCCGGCCGCCCCCTGGTGATCTTGCGGCGGGTGCAGAGCAACCACGTCGATGAAATCCTGGACGACGTGATGATGGGGAAAATCCCGGCGGACCTCACGTTGTGCAAGATTGAGGAGTGGGATCACCTTACGGCGCAAATCAAGTACGGAACCGGGTACACTGCCGTTCCTTCCTGGCAGGACGTTCCCTTCTTCAAAGGGCAGAAAAAGATCATTCTGCGCAATTGCGGCCTTATCAACCCGGACGATGTGGAAGAGTATGTGGCAGTGGGCGGTTACCAGTCGCTGTACAAGGTGCTCATCGACAATACCCCGGAGATGGTCATCGAGCAGATCAAGGCGTCCAAGTTGCGGGGGCGCGGCGGGGCAGGTTTCTCCACCGGACAGAAGTGGGACTACCTGCGCAAAGCGGTGGCGGCGCAAAAGTACATCATCTGCAATGC
>PMYF01000903.1:13481-14340 GCA_003171295.1 Acidobacteriota bacterium
TACGGCTTCCTGGGGGAGGATATTCTCGGCCGCGGCTTCAATTTCAATATCGAACTCGTGGAAGGCGCCGGCGCCTTCGTATGCGGTGAGGAAACGGCGTTGATCAGCTCCCTGGAAGGCTGTGCCGGCCGCCCGAGGCCGCGCCCGCCGTTCCCGGCGCAGAAGGGCCTGTGGGGGTATCCCACCAACATCAACAACGTTGAAACCTGGTACAACGTGGCGCCCATCGTGGCCAAGGGACCGGCATGGTTTACGGAAACCGGCAGCAGCAAGAGTCCTGGGACCAAGGTCTTTTCCCTGGTCGGCAAGGTAAAGAACACGGGGTTGGTGGAGATGCCCCTAGGCACGCCACTGAAGACCTTCGTTTACGANNGGCCCCTCAGGCGGCTGTATCCCCCAGGAAATGTTCGATACGCCGGTGGACTATGAAAGTCTGGCCAAGCTTGGCTCCATTATGGGCTCGGGCGGCATGGTCGTAATGGATGACGACAACTGCATGGTGGACGTCGCCCGCTATTTCATCGAGTTTACTCACTCGGAGTCGTGCGGCAAGTGTGTGCCCTGCCGCGTGGGACTCAATAAGGCGCTCCGCATCCTGAACCAGCTCACGAGAGGGAAGGGAACGGAAGAGGATTTGAACGCCCTGGACGAACTGGGCCGAATGATCCGCGACACCTCGCTGTGCGGGCTGGGGCAGACGGCCCCCAATCCCGTGCTCACCACGATGCGGCACTTCCGTCACGAATTCGAAGACCACCTGCGAGCTCACCGCTGCCGTGCCGGCGTGTGCCAGGACCTGGCCCTTTCTCCCTGTGAGAACAGTTGCCCGTTGCATATGAATATTCCGCGCTTCCTCGAG
>PMYF01000903.1:14411-17209 GCA_003171295.1 Acidobacteriota bacterium
GCGCGCCGCCTGGCATCTACCGGTAAGAAGGTGGCGGTGGTGGGAGGAGGCCCCGCCGGCCTTACGGCGGCTTTCTACCTGGCGCTCTTCGGCCATGAGGTCACGGTCTTCGAAGCACATTCCGAAGCGGGTGGCATGTTGCGTTTTGCGCTGCCCGAATATCGCCTGCCCAAGGCGGTGCTTGCCAAGGAAATCGAACTGATTCGCCGCCTCGGCGTCAACTTCCTGTTTAACCAGAACGTCGGCGCGGATATTCACCTGAACGACCTTGACGCGCAGTTCGATGCGGTCTTCCTCTCCATCGGGACCTGGAAAGAGGCGTGGGTTTACCTGCCGGGAACCGAACTGAAAGGTGTGATGCCGGCCCTGCCGTTCCTGGAAGGTGTGGCCAAGAACGAACCGGTGGCGCTCGGCCGCCGCGTTGCGATCATCGGGGGCGGGAATGCCGCTATCGATTCCGCGCGCACGGCGCTGCGCAAAGGCGCGACGGTTACGGTGATCTACCGCCGCGAGCGCAAAGACATGCCGGCCATCCGGGAAGAGGTGGAAGCGGCGGAGCAGGAAGGCGCCCACTTTGTGTTCCTGGCTAGCCCACACCGCATCATGGGCGAGAACGGCTCGGTCAAGGCCATCGAGATGGTCAAGACCCGCCTGGGCGAGTTCGACGGATCGGGCCGCCGGCGTCCCATCTCCACCGAGGAAATCCAGAGCTTTAAGTGCGATACGGTGATTCTGGCGGTCGGGGAGGCGGTGGACCGCGATTTCTGCAAGGCCTCCGGCCTCAGTATCAAGGAGAGCGGCACGCTGGAATATGATCGCTACACGCTTGAAACCAGCCGCGACAAATTCTACGCCGGGGGTGACCTGATTTCCGGGGCTTCCAACGTTTCGAATGCGATGGGTTACGGCAAGAAGGCAGCGCGCAACATCGATCAACGCCTGATGGGTGAGGCGCGCGCCCAGGAGTTCCTGCCGCAATTCGAGTATGACCAGACGCCTCCGGCGCAGGTCAGTGAGTCGAGGCGGCATCACCCTCACCCGCTGCCTGCCAAGGAAAGGGTGAAGAGCTTCCAGGAAGCGGAACTTGCCCTGACGTGCGAGGAGGCCCTGGAGGAGGCGAGTCGCTGCCTGCGCTGCGACATTCGCGAAAACGGCATCCCGGTGAGCCACGCTAAGGAGAAATAGGACATGCCCCAAGAACTTTCGGTTCGGATCGACGGCGAGCTTTGCCGGGCCAGCGAAGGCCAGACCATCCTTGACGTCGCCCGCGCCAACGCGAAATACATTCCCACACTCTGTTTTCTGGAGGGACTAAGCCCCTCCGGTGCCTGCCGCCTGTGCCTGGTGGAAGTGGCGGGCGTGGGCCGCCTGCTGCCGGCTTGCACTACGCCCATCCAGAATGGGATGTCGGTGACCACGAATTCTGAAAAGCTCCTGCGGCATCGGCAGATGGTGGTGGAGTTTCTGCTCATCGAGCGCAACCACTATTGCTCCGTTTGCGTCTCGAACAACCATTGCGAGTTACAGGGCATGGCCCAGCGCCTGGGAGTCACGCACGTCCACTTCCCTTATAACTATCCGCGTCTGGGGGTGGATGTCTCGCATGAGCGGTATGTTCTTGACCACAACCGTTGCATTCTCTGCACGCGCTGCGTGCGGGTCTGCTCGGAAGTGGAAGGCGCCAACGTGTGGGAAGTCAGCGCCCGCGGCATCCACTCCCGGCTGGTTTCCGACCTGGACGGGGCGTGGGGGGAATCGAGGTCCTGCACCAATTGCGGAAAGTGCGTGCAGGTCTGCCCCACCGGGGCGCTGGCCGAGAAAGGCCTCTCGGTTGAAGAAATGGCCAAGCGCAATGAAAACATCAAGTGGCTTGCCACGAAACGGGGAGTTCACGCATGAAGAAAGCGAAGTTGGCCACGCTCTGGCTGGATGGTTGTTCCGGTTGCCACATGTCGTTGCTGGATGTGGATGAAGCCATCGCCGTTGTTGCTCAAAAGGCGGACTTGGTTTACGGCCCCCTGGTTGACGCCCAGGAGTTTCCCGAAGACGTGGATGTGACCCTCGTCGAGGGAGCGGTCAGCAGTCAGGATGACCTGGAGAAGATCAAACACGTTCGGGAATGCACGCGGTTGCTCGTGGCGCTCGGCGATTGCGCCGTCAACAGCAACGTTCCGGCCATGCGCAACTCCATTCCCGTCAAGAAGCTCCTGGAGAGGATCTATATCCAGGGGGCTGACGAGCGCCCCGGTATTCCCACGGACGGCGTGCCCCCCTTGCTGGCGCATAGCGTGCCCGTGCATGAGGTCGTCAAGGTCGATCTGTTTGTGCCGGGTTGCCCGCCCTCTGCCTCCGCCATCGCCTATGTGCTGGTCGAGTTGCTCGAGGGGCGCATGCCCGATCTGAATTCCAAGGTGAAATTCGGTTGAGGAGTCCACGATGAGGAAGATCACGATCGACCCCGTCACGCGTATCGAGGGTCATGCCAAGATCACCATCCAACTGGATGAGGGCGGGCACGTCACTGGTACCCAGTTTCACGTGACCCAGGTGCGGGGATTTGAAAAATTCACGGAGGGCCGCCCCTATTACGAGATGCCGTCCATTACCGCGCGGATCTGCGGGATCTGTCCCATCAGCCATCTCCTGGCGTCCTCGAAAGCCTGTGACGCGATCATGAGCGTGCGCATCCCTGAGACCGCCGCCCTGCTGCGTGAGGTTCTACACTGCGGGCAGTTCGTGCAGTCGCACGCGCTCAGCTTCTTCCATCTTTCCGCGCCGGACATCCTGCTGGGCATGGA
>PMYF01000676.1:0-1049 GCA_003171295.1 Acidobacteriota bacterium
CCCTAGCCCCTAGTCCCTAACCCCGTCGTTCTTCTTCTCCGCAATATCCAGGACGCTGTGCCTGCGGCTATAGCCGAAGTAGATGACGAGCCCGATGGCCATCCACACGAACAGACGAATCCAGGTATCGCCGGGCAAGGCGAGCATCTGCGCGCCACATACGATGATCGCGAGCGGGCCGACCACCCATACCCAGGGTGTGCGGAAGGGCCGGCGAAGGTCCGGATGCTTTTTGCGCATCACCATCACCGACGCGCTGACAATCACGAAGGCCAGCAAAGTCCCGATGCTTACCAGTTCCCCCACAATACGCAAGGGCAGCATGCCACCGGCCAGTGCCACACAAGCCCCCGTCAGCGCCGTGCTTTTGTAGGGCGTCCGGAAGCGCGCGTGGATGTGGCCAAAAGCCTTGGGGAGTAACCCGTCATGAGCCATGGAATAAAACACGCGGGTCTGGCCCAACATCATAACCAGGATGACCGCGGTCGTGCCGAGCAGCGCGCCGATTTTGACGATGGGAGAAAGCCACACGCGCGCGGACGTGGAATCGATGGCGAGGGCCAGCGGATCCGGCACATTCAATTGCCGGAAGGGCGTCAAACCGGTCAGAACCAAAACCACGGCAATGTAAAGGACGGTGCAAATCCCGAGCGAACCCAGGATGCCAATCGGCATGTCGCGTTCAGGGTTTCGCGCTTCCTGCGCGGCCGTGGAGACCGCGTCAAACCCAATGTAGGCGAAGAAGATAACCCCCGCCCCACGCAACACTCCCGTCCAGCCGAACTCGCCGAAGGTGCCCTGGTTGGGAGGCAGGAACGGGTGCCAGTAGGCGCGATTTACATAGAGCGCGCCCACGATAATGAACAGCACGACGACGCCAAGCTTCACCAAAACGATCAAGCTGTTAAAGTTCGCGGATTCACGGATGCCGATGATGAGCAATGTCGTGATCAGGACCACGATGAAGGCTGCCGGCAGATTGAAGTAGGGGCGAACGACGGTGCCGTCCGCCAGCATCACCGAATCCCAGGGACTCTTGCTCAGTTCCG
>PMYF01000676.1:1074-7871 GCA_003171295.1 Acidobacteriota bacterium
TAGGCACTCCCCGCCACGGGGATCGTTGACGCAAACTCCGCATAGCAGAGCCCGGCGAAAGCGCAGCCCACGCCCGAAAGGAGAACCGAAAGAACTAGTGCCGGCCCGGTGTGTTGCGCTGCAACTCCGCTCAGCACAAAGATGCCGGCTCCCACAATCGCACCGATGCCGAGGGAGGTCAGCGCCAGCGGGCCCAGAGTCCGCCGTAGGCCGTGCTCGGATTCCGCGGCCTCCTCGTGCAGCAACTCAATACTTTTTTTCGACCACAAACCAGGCATGCCACCTCCTTGAGTCAGACATCCCACACCAACTCCCCGCTGGGGAACAAAATCATTAGGTTCCCCGAAGGGAAAGAATCTCATTAGCCGTAGGTGAAACCTACGGACGGGGGTAATTCATCAACAGACCTGTGGACCCCGAAGGGGTCGAACAGCATCTACCCGAAGCCGTCGTCCCTGCATCTTCAACCCCTGCGGGGTTGGTCAATCACCGGACACGCGTTTTCCGTGGGTTTCACCCACGGCTAATGACTTTGGACCTCTTCGAGGTCCGCTTCCTCCGCGCCCTGCGCCCACGGCTTTGACGCTTTATTACCGGTTGCCAATCGTCCGTGATTCGTCACCATTCCCTGTTCCCCGAAGGGGAACAATATCATTAGCCGTAGATGAAACCTACGGACAAGGACGGCATCCCCAAAAGCATTTCGACCCCGGAGGGGTCGAACCTTTTACGGATAGTACCGCTCATCAATCTTGATGCCGGCGTCAAGGAGCAGCTTGCGATACTCTTCCAAGAACGTCGTCTTCCGGTGATGCTCCTCCTGCCCCTTCACATACGCGATCAATTCCGGCTCTTCACGAAGGGAATGCGTGAACGCTCCGTATCCCTCTTGCCAACCCACGAAACTGGGAAAGGCGCTCTTCTCCTTGATCCATAGAGAGGACGCGACCTTGACGTCCTTCAGTAATTCTGCCAGCGCGATCGTAGGATGCAGGCTAAGCAGGAGATGAACATGGTCCCTCGCACCGTTGATCCAAACTGGCCGCGAATGGTTGTTCTTAATCACGCCGTCGATGTACTTATAGAGATCACTCCGCCGCGTATCCGAAAGCACCGGTTGACGGTCCTTGGGCGCGGCCACGAGGTGACAAAGAATCTGCGTGTAGGTGGACATGGTTCAACCCCTTCGGGGTTGGTCACTTTCGCGGCATGCGTTTTCCGTGGGTTTCACCCACGGCTAATGACTTTGGACCTCTTCGAGGTCCGAATTCGGCCCGCTCTCATTCACCACACGGGCACCGCTCCGCCGCCAAAGATAATAAACCGGAATGCCAATCGCCACGATACTCAACCCGGCAACACTGCGCAGAGCTTTGTGCGTCAGCAATGCCCATTCGACAAATGACGCAAAGGCGATGTAAAGCAGAGGAAGGACCGGGTAACCCCAGGCTCGATAAGGCCGCGGCACGTCCGGGCGCGTGTGCCGCAGTCGAAATATAGCCGCAATGGTCAAAATGTAGAACAGAACAACTGCGAAAATCACATAGTCGAGTAGTTCGGTATAAGTTCCGGTCAGGGTCAGAAGCGCACCCCAAACCGCTTGCACGAGTAACGAAACCGCGGGCGTATGGTACTTGGAGTTGACCTTTCCCACTGCAGAAAAGAAGAGGCCGTCTTTCGCCATGGCATAATAGACACGCGCCCCCGCCAGGACCAATCCGTTCATGCACCCGAAGGTGGAGATCATAATGGCAGCGGCCATGAGCCCCGAACCCCTTCCCCCCAGCATGGCCCGCATGGCTGCGGTGGCGACGCGATCCTCGGCCGCGTACTGGATCCCTCGCTCTGCCCACCCGCCCTGGGGCGACCCGAAAAACGGCAAGGCGCGGTAATAAGCCCAATTGCAGGCAAAATAGATCGTGCAAACAGCGGTCGTTCCCACAAAGAGCGCCAGGGGCAGATTGCGTTTCGGATTGATTACTTCACTACCCGCGAAGGTGATGTTGTTCCAGGCGTCGGACGAGAACAAGGGGCCAACCAGCGCCACGCAAACCACAGTCAGGGTCGCCACGTCCCAATGGGCGCCTTGCCAGAACCCCTGCGGAGCCGTGGCTGGCGCGGAATGCCCCCAGGCCCACCATGCCCCGAGCGCCACCAACCCCAGAAGCGCCCCGACTTTCAGAATCGTAAAGATGTTTTGAACCCAGGCGCCGACCCGTAACCCGAAGACGTTCAGCCCGCTCAGAAAAGCCAACGCCAGAATAGCAACCAACTGTTGAGACGAAATCGCCAGGTGGACCGGATGGCCGAAGACTGCCGGAGTCCCCAGGTTCAGCAAAATACGCTGGGCGGAAACCCAGGGAACGAACACTCCGAGGAATTTCCCGAAGGCTACTCCCACCGCGGCCAGGGTTCCGGTTTGAATCACCAGGAAGAATGTCCAACCGTATAGAAAACCGAAGAGCGGGCCAAAGGCTTCGCGCAGGTAAACATACTGGCCCCCAGCCCTGGGCATCATGCCCGCCAGTTCGCCATAACTCACTGCCGCAATGACGGTCATCAGCCCGCTGCATACCCAACAGAGAAGGAACAAGCCCGGCGATCGCACCTGCCGCGCGACGTCGGCAGCCACGATAAAAATTCCCGAGCCGATCATCGACCCCATCACAATGTTGGTGCAATCCACGAGGCCCAGGCCCTTCACCAGGTCCGGCAAAGGCGCATTGGCCGTGGTGGCTGAAGATGTCGGCATGAAAGTACAGTCGGGCACGGCAAGCCGCACCCCTTCGGCACAAGTGGATCTTTTGGCAGGTCAGCGCACGCGCCGCAGCCTTCGAAAACCACGAAGACTGCACTACATCAGCACCTTGAGAAACTCCTCGGCGCGCTGGCGGATATCCGGCGCACCCACCAGCCCGTGAATGACGGCAACCGAATCCGCCCCGGCCTCCATGACCGCACGGGCATTTTGGACGGTGATACCTCCGATGGCCACCAGGGGTTTGCGCGTGGCCCGGCGCGCGGCGCGCATACCTTCCAGCCCCACCACCGTGTCAGGGTTCTGCTTGCTGGCCGTGGGGAAGACAGGACCGAAGGCAATGTAATCCGCCGAGGTGTGATCCGCTTCCTTCACCTGTTCCAGAAGGTGGGTGGAATAGCCAATCCATTGGGCGGGGCCGAGGACGTGGCGCGCGCCTTCCACGGGCAGGTCTTCCTGGCCCAGGTGCACGCCGTCGGCATCGACGGCGCGCGCGATATCAGCACGGTCGTTAACCACGAAGATGCCGTGGGACTGATGCACACACACTGCCAGTTGCTGCGCGCACGCCCAAAGCTCGCCCGAAGACGCCAACTTGTCTCGAAACTGGATCAGCCGGACGCCCGCCGCCAGCAAGGTCCCCGCCACTTCCAAGGGGGAACGGCCATCTGCCTGAGCAGGGTCGATTACCGCATAGAGGCGTGGGACGACAAGCTGCATAACTCCGCCAGCCCCCGGCCTCAGGATGCGTTCTCGCCATTGCGGCCGAAACGGCGCAAGAAGTGTGTGTCGAAATTTCCGGCCTGGAAATCCGGGTCGGTCATGATCTTTTGATGAACCGGAATCGAGGTGGAGATGCCCTCGATGATGAACATCTCGAGAGCTCTGGCCATACGGCTGATGGCTTCCTTGCGGTCCTTGCCCTGCACGATCAGCTTGGCAATCAGGGAATCATAGTAAGGCGGGATCACCGACTCAGTATAGGCAGCCGTATCGACCCGGACGCCCGTGCCGCCGGGTGGGTGGAAAACCGTCACCTTCCCGGCCGAAGGGGCGAACGTCTGGGGGTTTTCCGCGCAGATGCGGCACTCCATGGCGTGCCCGCGCAGACCCAGGGTCTCACCCTCGAAAGGTACGTGGCCGCCCGCGGCGATCAGGATCTGCTGCTTCACCAAATCCAAGCCGGTCACCATTTCCGTTACCGGATGCTCCACCTGAATGCGCGTGTTCATTTCCAGGAAATAGAGGTTTCGGTTCTCGTCCATCAGCAGTTCGACGGTACCTGCACTGGTGTAACCGATCTTTTCCAGGGCCTCGACGATCTGGTGGCCGACGCGCCCCCGGGTTTCCTTGTCGAGCTGCGTGGACGGCGATTCCTCCACAAGTTTCTGGTGCCGGCGCTGAATGGTGCATTCGCGCTCGCCCAGGTGGACGACCCTCCCGTGTTGATCGCCCAGAACTTGAAACTCGATGTGACGGGGAGAGGTGATGTACTTCTCCAGATAAACATCCGGAGTTCCGAAAGATGAGGCAGCCTCATTTTGCGCCGTCTGCAGCAGATGGGGCAATTCCGCCGCAGAATTCACAATGCGCATCCCGCGGCCGCCGCCTCCCGCCGCCGCTTTCACCATTACCGGGTAGCCGATATGCTCAGCCTCCCGCCGGGCGGCTTCCTCAGAGGGAAGCACCTCGGAACCCGGCAGCACGGGAAGCCCCAACTCCAGCATTCTGGCCCGCGCCCGGTTCTTGTCGCCCATCAGGCTGATGACGTCCGGCTGGGGACCGATATAGGTCAGGTTCGACGCCTCGCAGACCTCTGCGAAGTAGGAGCTTTCCGCCAGGAAGCCATAACCCGGATGAATGGCTTCGGCGCCGGTAATCTCTGCCGCGGAAATGATGCTGGCCACGTTCAGATAACTGTCCGCGCTGCGCGGCGGGCCGATACAAACGGCCTCCTCGGCAAAGCGCACGTGCAGGGAATTACGGTCGGCTTCCGAATAGACGGCGACGGTCCGAATCCCCATTTCCTTGCAGGCGCAGATCACCCGCAGAGCAATTTCCCCACGATTCGCAATCAGGATTTTGTTGAACATCGGCGCTGCAGTTTCCGCTCCTCAGCTCGTCCCACAAGCACTTTCGCTCTAGGCCGATGGCTGAGCCCACCCTCTGGTGCGAGCCCGGCCCTCATGAACCGTCGCTACAGATCTTCCGCCCGAGGCGCCGGGCGGGTGCGGCGATTCGACTACTTTTTCTGCAAGGGTTCGATGGCGAATAAGGATTGCCCGTACTCCACCGGCCGGCCGTTTTCGACGTAAGCGCGCACTACGGTCCCAGCCACCTCAGATTCCAGCTCATTCATCAACTTCATAGCTTCAATGATGCAAAGGACCTGCCCGACCTGCACCTTGTCACCCACCTGGGCAAAGGGAGGGGCGTTGGGACCGGAAGCTGAGTAGAAGGTCCCCACGATGGGAGATTTCATGATGAAGAGGTCTTCGGTCGATTCCACAGCCGGCTCGGCCGCAGCCGGAGCGGATGTGGAGACAGGACCTGCCGCCGCGGCCAGCGGCGCAGGAGATGAGGTGACCATGACGGGAACGGGAGACAGCATCTGTCCGTTCACAAGGGCGGGATCCCCGGCGTTTCCGCGCCGGATGCGGATCTTGACGCCCTCCTGCTCCATTTCAAATTCGGTGATTTCCCTTCCCGCCAGGAGGTCCAGCAATTCCTGGATGTTTTCCAGGCTCCAAGCCCGCCCGGGGCCAGGAGCGTTGCGTGTGGAATTCTTGCCGGGCATTCGTTTTCTCCCTTGCCGCTAGCTCACGATCCAGTTCTCAAGCGAGGCTGGAGTGAGAATCTCCGGACCCTCCGGCCCGACGAGCACCGTATCCTCCACTCGGATGCCGCCGAACCCCTCCAGGTACACCCCCGGTTCCACGGTAACCACGGAGCCTGCTCTCAGGCGGGTGGCCTCACCCTTGGCCAAGCGTGGCCTTTCATGGATCTCCAGACCTACACCGTGGCCGGTGCTGTGGGTAAAGTGCTGGGCCAGTCCACGCTCCGCCAGGACGCGCCGTGCCGTCGCATCAATATCCCCCGCCTTGACTCCATCCTGTATGGACTGCACCGCCTCACGCTGGGCTTTCAGAACTGCGGCGTAGAGGGTGCGAACGCGGCGACTCGGCTCACCCAAGAAGACAGTCCGCGTCATATCAGCGGCGTAACCGTTGAGTATAGCACCGAGATCAAGAATAACCAACTCTTCCTCTTGCAGCAACTTAGACGATGAGCGCGCGTGCGGGTGGGCGGCCCGCGGCCCGGAGGCCACTATGGTGTCGAAGGCTGCACCTTCGGCCCCCCGTTTGCGCATTCGGTACTCGATTTCGGCCGCCAGATCGCGTTCCTGCACCCCCGGCTTGACCCGTTTGAGGAGATCCTCAAAAACCCTGGCCGTAACCCGCCCGGCGCTGCGCATCGCTTCAATTTCGCCCCTGTCCTTCACCACCCGGAGCTCCTCAATTAAATCCCCGGCGGGCGTCAGCCGAATGGTGCGACCGGCCTCCGTGCTGAGCTGTTGGAATTGGGCGCAGGTGAGGTTTGAGGCCTCGTAACCGAGGTCACGCACGGCATGCTTCCGCAACCAGGCCGCCGTCCCCTTCAGCAGCCCCCTTCTCTCCTCGATCACCTCAACGCCGCAGGCTTGCTCCCGCGCCTGGAGCGTGTAACGGGGGTCAACCCATAGGATGGCGTGGCGGGGCCCGAAAAGCGCCAAGCCGGCGCTGCCCGTGAAGCCCGTCAAATAGCGGACATTGATGAGGTTCGTGACCAGGATGGGGGGAATCCGGCGCGCTTCCATCAGGACCCGGAGCCGTTCCACGCGAGCGAAGATTCCAACTGAGGATTGCTCAGGGCACATGGGCAGAAGCAAAAAGGAGGAGACCAAGGTCTCCTCCTTGAATCAGCGATCGCAGCAGTAAAGATCGTACTGTGCAAGAAATCAGGTGATCAGGATCTTCGGCGATACGAAGAAGAGCAGCTC
>PMYF01000676.1:7887-12780 GCA_003171295.1 Acidobacteriota bacterium
GTGGCTTGCTGCGTGTTGATGTTGGGGGCGGCAGACACCACCAGCGCACCCACGGAGGCGTTCGTCACCTTGATCATCATGAAGATGTTGCCATCATCCGTAATCTGCGGTGTCACGTCCAACCGCAGGGTGGCATCCACGTAGTTAACCGTGATCGTGTTATTGATGGTGGTCTGAACGGGAACCTGGGTGCCTTGCTGGACCATTCCCAGCACATTGTTTTGGGTCACGATGGTGGGACGGGAAATGGTCTTCGCCTGGTCGCGCTCCTCAGAAGCCGCGATGACGGCATTGATCAAATAACGGGACGAGGCATTCGTGATCGCCACGGCGCCAAACCCTGCCGCGCCCCCCGTCGTAATGGTCTGGGTGGGAGCCGTAGTAGCAGTCTTGATGATCCCATTGAGACCCGTCGTACCCCCCACCAGCGTGTTGCCCGGAGCCGTGTTGGGCTTCGACCCGGAGAGCGCGCCCTGCAACTGACGCGTAAAGTCCGCCGTAGCCAGCACGACTCGCGCTTCGATCAAGACTTGCTTGGCTTTCCGGTCAAGTTTGGAAATGATGCTCTGGATGATGGGAATCTGGGTCTGGACATCAGAAAAGATCACGGTATTCGCGCGCTCGTCCACCAGAACCGTCCCGCGGCGGGTTAGGGCGCCGCCACCCGCCCAGGACTTCAGCAAGGTCGCAATGGCCGTAGCCTTGGCATAGTTGATGGGCTGGAACACCGTCACGAGGGGCTCGGCATCCATGCGGGCGGCAGCCAGTTTCGTCGTCGATTCCTGCTCCGCCGTCAAAGTCTCCATTCTGGCAATCCGTAGGACATTGCCTTCCATGACCTTCCCCAAACGGTTGTTCTTCATCACAATGTCCAGGGCCTGGTCCCAAGGCACGGAATCGAGCACCAGCGTGACGTTGCCGCCCACGTTCGGATCGATGATGATGTTCAGGCCGCTGATCTCATGAATGAGCCGGAAGAAGTCCTTCAGGTCAACCTCTTTCAAATTGAGCGAGATCGGTTCACCTGTGTACCGGGGCGTCCCCTCAATGATGGGGCCGACACTACCGGGTAGGGTCCCTTGCGCTGCCAGCGGGGAGGCTTCTTTGCCAGGGGTCAGCAGGCGGGCAGCATACTCTGCCCGCAATGACTCCGGCGTCTCACCGGGGGGGGCCGGAGTGGGCGCCGCAGCCACCTGCGGGGAGCTCCCGGCAGGTGGCAGGGTGCTGTGGACATCAGGATTTGGGGCGTTCTTGGTCTCCGCCGGAAGAGGTGCGGCCACCGCCGGCGTTCGCTTGACGATTTCGGCGTGCGGCGCGGGAGTAGATACCTTGGGCGCTATCATCCGAGCCGCAGGCACAGATGCCGTCTCGACCGGCTTGGCTGCTACGGGCAACGCTTGGGAAGCCGGGGTCGTGGTCCGCAGGGCAGCGGAGGCGGGCTTGGTTCCAAGGCGCGGGCGCAGATCAATGCGCACTCCTGCGGGGGTCGAGTGGACGTCGAAAACGGGATCGCCATTCAAGTCCGCCACCACGCGCACGATGGCCGGGTCCTTCTCGCGGAACTGCCCGATGCGAACGTCCCGGAGAACCAAAGTCCCTCCGGCGTAAGACCTCTGGTGAGCCGCGTTCTGAGCGCCTTCTATATCCATCACCAGACGCGAGGGGTTGGGCAGTCGCGTCACCCGGTAACTTGCCGTCCCGGACGTCGCAACATCCACGGAGGTCTCACCCGATTCACCCTGGGCGATGGTCACGTTCGAGACCCGCAGAGGGCCACGGGCAGGCGCGGGAGAGGTTACGGGAATAGGCGCTGTTGCGGGAGAGGCCGAGGGTGGATTGGCCGCAGGGGCGGCAACCGCCAGGGAGGGAGCGGCCTGCCCGAAGATCACCCGCAGGGTTGACCCCTGCCGCTGAACCGCGAAGGGTGAAACTTGCTTGGTGTCCACCTGAACCCGGACCACCGACTGGCCCGAAGCGTCCTCGTACGGCAGGAGCTTGTAGCCGGACATCAGCGGGTTCACCCAGAGTCCGCTGCGGGGAACACCGCCCAGCTTGGCGCCTGCCAAGTCGATGAAGAGTGCATCGGGAGCAGCCTGGACAGACTTGTAAGTATAGCTACCGTCCACGCGCATCACCAGTTCCTGGCCCGTGGGGCTGGCGGAGACAGTGACCGCCCTCAAGGTCGCCCCCTCCGAGGCCGCCGAGGCGTGACCCCCTGAGGCGGGGGCCATCCCCAGCATCAGCCATATCATCGTCAGCAGAACGATTGCTTGTCGTCTCATCTTCCATCTCCCGGAGCCGAACCCAGTCGCTTGATCACTTCACGAGCCGACACTCGCCCATTCTGGTCGAGGACGTTCTCCTTGAAGTAGACCGAGTCAGGCGTGATCTTGCTGACTACGCCGTTGTACACTGCGTCGTTTTCGGTCAGAAAATAAGCCCGCTTCGTATCGTTGGTGACGACGGCGAGCATCTTGTTACTGGCCTCCTGATGAACGACCCCCGTAAGTTTCAATTGGGAAATGACTAGGCCGCGATTCCCTGGCGGCAGCGGCCCGGCAGAATCCGCCCCCCCCCCCAGGACCTTGTTGCCGGGGGGCGGAGGAAGCTTGAACGGGTCCCTCTTTCCGGCCAGCGCCTCCGACAGCCGGGCGTTTTCCGCCGCCGGCTTGGGTTGAGCCGGAGTAGTGGCGCGATGTTCCGGCTGAGGGCGGTCCTTCTTCTGCACAGCTTCCTGCATCTTCCTGACGTTCTGCAATGCGCCCATCGCAGGTTGTTGTCCTGCCCAGGCCTGCGGCAGTCCTACGCACGCCACGAGCGCCACCAGAACCAGCAGACCNNTTATTTCTTCTTGGGAGGTGGTGGCGGCGCGGCGGCCAGAGGCTTATTGAAATACGTGATCAGCATGCAATTGGCCCCCACCGTCTCGCTGGGATAAACCGTGTAGCTTCCCATGCCACCACCCTCCGGACCACCCAAAGAGAGGCCCGAAACACTCACAATTCGTTGCTGATGCGCGAGTCGGTCGAAAAAGTTCAGCAAACCGTAGTAGGTTCCGTCCAGTCGCAGGCTAAAGGGGATCTCGATGTAGAAATCGCGCACGACCTGGGGTCTGGGATTAAAAGTTCGGATGTTGACGTTCGAGCTCAGACCCGCCGCGAACACCGACCTCATGAATTCGTCGGTGGCCTGCTCGTCTGGAACGATGGAACGGAGCGTTTCCAGTTGCTTTTCCAGTTGCGCGATACGGTTCAAATACTCCGTCTGCTGCTGGCGGAAGGCTTCATTCTTATCATTCTCCGCTTTGAGCTTGCTCACGTCCTTGTCCAGGCGAGTGCGTTGGTCGTTCAAGGGCAGCACATAATACCAGAACGTGCCAGCCGCCAAGGCAACCGCCAAGACCACGAAGATAAGTCCCTGCACCGGGGTGGGAAGATCATTGAAGCTCTTGGGCATCTTCTTTTCCCTCTCCTACCTTACGAGCCGCGGGGTGGGAGCCTGCGGCGCTGTCCCCTGCGGCGCTGCCTCTTGCGGCCCGGCAGGTGCAGGGGCGATCACCGCCCCCGTGGGCGATTTGAATAAGCAATCCAACGTAAACCGATAATTCAGGCGAGCGTGCTGATCATCCTGATAGAATTGCTGCAACTGCACATTCTGGAAGTATCCGGAATTCTTTAAGTAGCCTATGAAGTTCGCCATGGAATCTACCGTCCCGGACTGGCCCTTTAACAGGATCCGGTCAGCCGCCGGAGCCAACGTAAAAAGGTAAACGTCGCCGGTCCGGTTCACCACGTTGCCCAGGGCGCTCATCATCTCGACGGGCCCGACGCGGCTATTCTGCAGAGCCTGGATGGTGTTGATGCGCGTCTCGAGGTCCTTCAGCCGTTGCTGGTACTTCTCGTTCTGGGCCTTAACCCCGGCCAGTTCCGACTGCCGGAGCTTCTCCTGCTTCTGCCTCTGCTCGAGTTCTGCGACTTGGTTACTCCAGACCTTGTAGATCACGCCGACGATCGCGAAGCTCACGATCAGCGCGCCGACAAACGTCACCACCTGGAAAACCCTCGTCGCCGGCGGGCCCGGCGCGGCCTTGGTCCGAGGTGGCGCGACTCCCAGCAGGTTAATCTTAATCATGGCTAGTCAAAGCTCCTCAAAGCCAGCCCCACCGCGACGCTCATGCGGGGAGCGATTTCGTCCACATAGCTGGCGTCAAATTTCTTGGGATCTACCAGCAGCCTTTGGAACGGGTTAATGACCTCCACGGGAATGCTGAACTCCGCCTTGAGCTGATCGACCAGACCCTCGGTCTTCGCGGTCCCGCCCGAAATGTAAATGTGCTGGATGTTCTCCGTCGAAGTGGTCTGCCGGAAAAAGTCAAAGGTCTTTTGGATTTCCAACATCAGGATTTCCGAAACCGAGCGCAGATGTGGGGTTTTCTGCTCCTGCGTCACGTTGGGAATCTCCAGACCCTGCTTCAGGCGTTCGGCGTCCTCGAAGCTCAAATCAAGTTCCTTCTGCAGAGTATCGGTGTACTGGTTCCCCCCCACGGAAACGTCGCGCGTGAACAGGGGATTGCCCCCCCGGGTAATCACAATGTTCATGATGCTGGCGCCGATATTGAGCAGCGCCGTCATCTGCTCGGAGGAAATGTCGTAGTTCGCCTCAAAAGCGTTGAACATCGCAAACCCGTCGTAGTCAACGACGATGGGAATCTTCCCGGCCTGGCTCAATACGTTGGTGTGATTCTGAATCTTCTCACGCTTCACCGCCACCAGCATGACGTCCATGCCGTTTCCCGTCGCGGCAGGCCCCAGCCCCTGATAACTCAAGTTCACATCCGTCATGTCAAAGGGAATGTGCTGCTGCGCTTCAGAAGGGATCGCGTTGTAAAGCTCC
>PMYF01000025.1 GCA_003171295.1 Acidobacteriota bacterium
GAGATCGGTAGCGGCGTAGCCATGGTAAGACTGAGGCATCGAGCCGTTGGATGCCACAGGCGTGGTCCACAGCGCGGTCACGCCAAGCTCCTTCAAATAATCCAGGTGCTGCTCAATGCCGGCCAGATCTCCTCCATGCCAGCCCTTCACCGCGGTGCGATCGTTGCCGGGCTGATTGTGGGCCGGATTTCCCTCGGCGAAGCGGTCGGGCATGATGAGATAGAGCACGTCAGCGGAAGAGAAACCGCGATGCGCGTTTGGATCGCGTGAGCGCTCGGCCAGCGGATAGGCCAGGCTCGCTTGGCCCTGGTCGTTCGTGGCCGTCACTCGCAGGGTTTGCGGCGCGGCGCCGGCGGTCTTCAGCCACAAGAAAGCCCAGTGGCCGTTCTCCGAAGCCTGAGTGCGGTCAAGAGTTACGCTGTCGCCGCTCAAAGTGAAGCGCGCTCGATTCAAGCCCTCGCCATGCACCAGTAGCATGGGATCGGGCAGGCCAACCCACCATCCCGGCGGATCGATTTTGTCGATGCGCGGAGCCTGTGGCNNGCCCAGGATGCGGCGAGCACGCAAGACAGCCAAAAAGTCAGAACGAAATAGGGCCGCAATCGCACAGCATTCTCCGAAGATCGCTCCGCTGGAAAGCGAGCGAACCATCATTCCCTCATTATGCGCTGCTGCGCATAAGAGGAAGGCTGAGTTAGGAGAGAAAGCCCGCGGCAGCCCAGAAGACTGCCGCGAGGAAAGCAAATGCAATGACGAGATCAGAAAGTGAAGCGAAGTGCTCCCTGAAGCTCGCGCTCAGAGTGCTGACGCGTTCCGTTGATTTGCCCGAAATTTCCGTCATAGTAGCCGGAATCCGGATTGGTAAACTCCGGGTGATTGAGCAGGTTATACGCCTCAAAGCGTAATTGGCCCATGACCCTCCCTGCAATGGGAATGTTCTTGAAGAGCGAGGCCGTTAACTGGTTATAGCCGGGTCCTGGGATGGTATTCCTGGCCAGGGTTCCGGGGCGCGTGTAGATTGCGTTCCCGCCTACCAATACGGTGGGAGGAGGCGCAAAAGCGCTGGTCTTGAACAATTGGTAAGTGCCGTTGGAGTTTTTCGTCATCTCGCCAATCTTGGCGCCGCCAAGGTAATCCGGACGATTGCCGGGGCTGCTGGAACTGGCGGGGCTGATGGAGAGGTTGTCGGGCGTGCCGGATCCGGCTATCCAGAAGGGGTTAAACTGCCATCCGCCCACCACGTATTCGGCGGCCTTGGGCAGATGGCCGGCAAACTGCTTGCCATGGCCGAAAGGCAGCTGGTAAAGGATGGAGATGGTAATTGCCTGGCGCTGGTCGTTGTCGGAGTTGCCATAGTTAGCACTGAACAGAGGGCCATTGGCGGAAATGAAGATGGTGGATGCGCCCGTAGCCGAATAGGCGCCGGTGGCATTGTCGAGGCCATGGCCCCAGGTGTAGGCAACGGTGGCCAGCAGTCCATGGCTCAGAGTGTGGTTGAGCCGGNNGTTGTTGGTGTTGACGGTGACACCGAGACCCTGCGGGCCGAAGAACTTGGCGCCGGTGACCAACTGATTGTTGGTGTAGTTGTAAGTGTTGGTTTCATGATCGGCCTTGGCGCCGACATAGCCTACGTCGACGACGGTGTTCAATCCGAACTGGTGTTCGAACTGCAGGTTCCACTCCTGGACCATGGAGGTTGGATCCTTCTGGGAGTAGGAGATCACGCTGGCGTTTGTGGGGTTGGCTTCGATTGCAGTATCGGGGTAGGTGGGCAGCGGCAGGGGTGTCTGAGTCGCTGTATTCAGAGTGGTGTTCGGCGCAACCTGCCCGGTGAAAGTAACCCGATAGCCGCTGTAGGCGGAATAAGAGGCAGTTCCGTTGAAGTCGGGGTTGTTGCTCAGCACGTCGCCGACGCCACCGCGAACCTGGTAGTAAAAGATGCCGTATCCGCCGCGCACGATATTGGAATGCTTGCCGGTCAGATCGTAGGCAAAACCAATGCGAGGAGCTAAGTTGGCGCGGTTTGTGTCGATCAGGGACCGCGAGTTGCCGTTGGCCCCGGCCCGCAAGAGCGTACCCGTGGTCAGATTGAAGTTCGATTGATAGTTGTTGGCCTCGACCGGGTAGGTATAGAGGTCATAGCGGAGGCCTAGGTTGAGGACCAGCCGGCTGTTGACCTTCCAGTCGTCCTGGGCAAAGTATCCTGTCTCCCAACTGCTGGTGTCGAAATAGGCGGTTGAGTTGGAGATCGAATAGTTGTCCATGAAGCCCGCAACGACTTCCGAGGCTTCATAGCCGGTAAAGTCGCCGGTGTCGGGGCCGGTGAAGAAGTAACCCTTGGAATCGTTGCCCTGGAAGAAGTTCACGCCGCGTTTCATGATGTTGGCGCCGAATTTGAAGGTGTGCTGTTTGTGCGACCAGGAGAGCGAATCGGTGTACTGGTAGTCATGCTGAGGGACCAGATAAGGTCCGCCGTCACCGGTGTAGCTGATCTCGTTGTTATAGCCGCCGATCAGTGCGCCGCCCCCCAGCAATGCGTTGCGGTTGGCGTTCACGATGCCGAGATTCTGCGACCACGGCACGCCCTCATAGAC
>PMYF01000713.1 GCA_003171295.1 Acidobacteriota bacterium
ATGGAACTCCTGGAAGGGCAGACCGTGAAAAGTTGCCTTTCCGGAAAGCCGCTCCCCGTGGATCAAATCGTGGCAATCTCCGGCCAGATTGCCGACGCCCTAGAAGCGGCGCATGCTAAAGGGATCATTCATCGGGACATCAAACCGGCGAATATCTTCTTGACCACGCGCGGCCAGGCGAAGATTCTCGACTTCGGTGTGGCGAAGGTTGCGCCGATAGCAGTGCAGTCCTCATTGGCGAAGGGTGGGGGAGACGCAATCGCTGCCGCCGTTACGGCCGGCGACGAATCGCTGACCAGTACGGGAGTAGCGGTGGGCACGTTCGAGTACATGTCGCCGGAGCAAGTGCGGGCTGAAGAACTCGACGCGCGCTCGGACTTGTTCAGTTTCGGCCTGGTGCTCTATGAGATGGCGACAGGCCAGCGCGCCTTTGCGGGCGACTCGGTCGGGGTAATCCTAGATGGAATTCTGAACCGCGCGCCGACTTCGCCCCTCCGGCTGAATCGCGACTTGCCGACGGAACTCGGGCGCATGATCAGCAAGGCGATAGAAAAGGACCGCAAGAACCGCTACCAGACGGCTGCAGAGTTGAAGACCGACTTTGAACGGCTGAAGCAAGAGACCGCGGGGAAGGTAGGGGCAGGGCTTGCTCTGCGGTGGTGGGCGCGGCGAGCACCGACCTTACAGAAGGGCTGGATACTGGCACCGGGCATCGGAGCGCTGTTGGCCTGCCTCGCTCTGCTGGTGGGGCTCAATGTCGGCGGACTGCGCGGCCGGCTGTTGGGAAGAATCGGAGGCCCACCACGCGCCATCAAGCTGGCCGTGCTTCCGTTCGCGAACTTGACCGGTGACCCAGAGCAAGAGTACCTCAGCGACGGCTTGACCCAGGAGATGATCGCGCAAATTGGCCGCTTGCACCCTCAAAGTCTCAGCGTGATTGCTCGCACGTCCGTCATGCGCTACAAGAAAGCCGATAAGCCCATTGATCAAATAGGACGCGAGCTCGGAGTGGACTATGTCCTGGAGGGCAGTGAGCGCCATGAGGCCGGCCGGATCCGCATTACGGCCGAGCTCATTCAAGTGCGGGACCAGACACAGCTCTGGGCCGAAAACTATGAGCGCGAATTGGCCAGCATCATGGCTCTGCAAAGCGAAGTGGCACAGAAGGTTGCCGGCTCTCTGGCGCTCACGTTACTTCCCACCGAACAGGCCCGCCTGGCGAATGTCCACGCGATCAATCCTGAGGCCTACGACGCGTATCTGAAGGGACTCCACCACTGGTACAAGCTGACGTCGGGGGATATCGATACCTCGCAGAGATATTTCGAGCTGGCGCTGGAGAAAGATCCGAACTATGCACTGGCCCACGCGGGCATCGCCCTGATCTGGGCTGGCCGTCAGCAGATGGGGTTTGCGTCACCTCGTGAGGCCGCGCCAAAGGCGAAGGCGGCTGCTCTGAAGGCGGTGGCGCTGGATGACACACTCGCAGAAGCACATTTCGTGTTGGCGGTGGTCGAAGCCTGGTCCGACTGGGACTGGGCCGGTGCCGAGGCGGAATTCAAGCGGGCAATCGAGCTCAATCCCAGCTATCCGGATGCGCGAGCTTACTACTCACATCTGCTGAACAACTTGCGGCGTCCGAAGGAAGCGATGCCGCAAATTGAGCGAGTCATAGAATTGGACCCGTTCAATGAACTCTTCCAGGCGCTCTACGCCGCGGATTTGCTGTATGTCCGCCGGTATGACGAGGCCATCGCACAGTGCCGCACCGCGCTGCGAACAGTACCGGACCATCCAGCCGCCCTGACTCTGCTCTGGTGGGCCCTTTCCCTAAAAGGGATGCACAACGAGGCATTTTCCGCATCGAAGGTGTACTTGAACGCTGCCTACCGCGACCGCGACGTTGATGAGGCCTTGGATCGGGGCTACGCGGAAGGAGGTTACCCGGGCGCTATGCGGCGGGCAGCAGAGGCACTGGCAGCCCACTTTCGCAAGTCCTATGCGGCCCCCGCTGACATTGCGGACTTGTACCTCGAAGCCGGAGAGAAAGCCCATGCCCTCGAATGGCTGGAGAAAGGCGTCGAGGTGCGCGATCCCAATATGCCTTATCTCGGTATTCCGTTCTATGATAACCTGCGCCCCGACCCGCGCTTCCAGGCGCTCCTGCGCCGCATGAATCTCCCTCCCTAACCACGCCAGCCTTGAGTGCCCAACTTCGTGCTTGCGGGTTCTGAACGTGGGCTTGTGTGCAGGCGGAGGCGTCCCCGATAAACCGCAAATGCGGCCTATCGTGCCGCAGTGTTGAATTCTCCTGGATGACGGCGCACCCGGAAGCGATCCACTTGGGCGTGTAAACGCCCCTACCGAAAGCTGCGCCACCACCTTCCCGCCACCTTGACTTTCGCCCCTCGCCGCATTATTCTGGATTTTCTTGGGTCAATCGAAACCAGTTCAACTTAAGTCCCAAATCCTCTCAGGACGGAGGCGGTGATGAGTCTCCTCAAGATTGCCAGTGTTCCTCCCGCTGCGGTCGCGCCTGACACAACAGTGCTGGAGGCCGTGGAAGTGATGGCCGAGCACGGCGTGGGCGCGGTCGGCGTCGTTGACAACGGCCAGTTGCGCGGCATCTTCACGGAGCGCGATGTGATGTTGCGCGTGGTCTTGCGCCATCGCAGCCCCCAGGACACGCGTGTGGGTGAAGTGATGACGTCTCCCGCCGAGACGATCTCCGACGAGGCCAGCGAGGAGGATGCTCTGGTGCACATGGTCGAGCACCACGTCCGCCACCTGCCCATCGTCGGCGCGGACGGCCAACTGAAAGGCATGCTCTCCGTCCGCAACCTGTTGGAGCACCGCGTCGACGAGCTCGCGCGCGAACTCCACTCCCTCGATCAGTACCTCGCCAACGACGGCCCCGGCGGCTAGGCTTGCACGACCCCCGCCTTTCAAACTTTACTCGCCCCGCGCTGCCCGCTGGCACCGAGAGACCACGTCTGTCGTCATCCTCTGCGGAGGCTGGCCCAGCGAGGCTGGGGGGTGTACACTCAGAGCCGCCGGGAAGCCCAACGAGAATCTCACTCTTAGCGGGGGGTCTTGCATGCGGAACATCATGTTTCTGCTCCTGGGAGCCTTCACCATCGGTTCCGCAGCTTTGGACGCGCGTGCTGTCCCTGCCGGCGGGGTTACGAAAGCGGGAAGCATGGAAAAAAGCACGATGCGGGTAGCGGTTTGCCAGATCCTGGCCATTGATGGCGATCGCGAAGGAAACTTCCGGCGCATCGAGTACGCGCTGGAAACGGCGCAGGCTGGCCACGCGGATATTGCGGCGTTCCCGGAATCGGTCATCCTGGGTTGGGAGAATCCAGACGCGCATCGCGTGGCCACCACTATACCCGGCGGGGACAGCGACCGCATCGCGGCTCTGGCGCGAAAGTTCGGCCTGATGATCGCCATCGGACTGGATGAGAAAGACGGCGAACACCTGTACGACTCTGCCATCCTGGTGGACAAAGCCGGGAAACTTCTGTGGAAGCATCGCAAGCTGAACGTGCTGCCGGAGTTGATGGACCCGCCCTACTCGGTGGGCAAGCCGGAGGATATCGGCGCGGTCGATACGGAGTACGGCCGCATCGGCGTGGTGATTTGCGCGGACACGTTCGTGGATGCCTACGCCGAGCGCATCCGGGAGCTCAAGCCCGACCTGATGCTCGTTCCGTACGGCTGGGCCGCTGAGGTGGAGAAGTGGCCCGAGCACGAAAAGGATATGGAGCGCCTGGTGATCTCTCGCGCCAACATGTGGAAGTGCCCGGTGGTGGGCACGGACCTGGTGGGCGTGATGATGCACGGCCCGTGGAAGGGACAGACCTACGGCGGCGGCAGTGTCGTCGCGGACGGCTCCGGAAACGTGCTGGCACTTTTGCGAGACCGCGACGTGGAAGTGCGCGTGGTCGAATTACCGGTGACATCGCGGAATAAGTGATCCACCTCCGGCTTCCCGAGCCGGGGGACGGGTTTTCATTCAGGGCGACATCAACAAAAGCAAGCGCGGGCAATCTTGCGGACAATTAGACACCCGCCCAAAAGACTTCCCCACCGGCAGGAGAAGGCC
>PMYF01000675.1:0-636 GCA_003171295.1 Acidobacteriota bacterium
TCCTTGCCGGCGGCCCGCACGGCCCGCGCGCTGCCAAGTGGAGGCGATCGTTCCAGGGTACGCGGCGAGCAGCGCCACATCGAGGCTGCCGATGTCGATCCCCAGCTCCAGCGCGTTGGTCGCAACCACGCCGCGCAAATGGCCGTTCCGCAAATCACGCTCAATAGCGCGGCGCTCGACGGGCAGGTAGCCACCGCGGTAGCCGCGCACCGCTTCCGGGCCGCCGGGCGCATGCGAGAAATCTTCCTGGAGGTAGGTGACCAGGATTTCGGTGGCCAGGCGGCTGTTGGCGAAAACAATGGTCTGCAGGTTGCGTGAAAGGAACATCTTCGCCAGCCGGCGTGTTTCGTTCAAGTACGACCGGCGGATGCCCAGTTGGGGGTTCACGACGGGGGGATTATAAAAGATAAAATACTTCTCCCCAGTGGGTGCTCCGTTGTCGTCCACCAGTGCGACGTCTTCTTCCAGGATGCGCGCGGCGAGTTCCTCCGGATTGGCAATCGTGGCGGAGGTACAGATGAATTGCGGCCGGCTCCCGTAGAACTGGGCCACGCGCTTGAGCCGGCGCAAGACGTTGGCGAGGTGACTGCCCAAGACCCCGCGATAGTAATGCAGTTCGTCGATGACCACGTAACG
>PMYF01000675.1:653-5016 GCA_003171295.1 Acidobacteriota bacterium
TTGCCCCGCGCGCGGATGGCCTTGCGAGCGTCTTGCGGCGTATCGCCGTCGTAAGTGAATGTGCGAACTTCCTCGCCAAGCTGTTCGGTCCAGCGATTGAGTTCTACGAGCTGATCCTGCGAGAGGGCTTTGGTGGGGAAGAGATAAAGGGCGCGCGCCTCGGGGTTCTCAATGAGTTCGCTCAGAATCGGCAGGTTGTAACATAGGGTCTTGCCGGAGGCCGTGGGCGTGACGACCACCAGGTTCTTGCCTTCGCGAGCCAGCGTGAAGGCCTGCGCCTGGTGGGAATAGAGCGAGGTAAATCCGCGTGCCTTCAAAACCTCCGTTAGGCGGGCCGGGAGGGATTCGGGGAAAGGCGCCACCCGCGGCGCGCGAGCGGGGAAGTGGCGGATCGCCGTCAGACCACCCTGCGCGCGAGAGGCGTGGAATTTCTCTTCGATTTCCATGAGCGCGCTTTGGAGCGGGGCCAGATCGTGTGCCCGGAAGCTCGCCAAGGCGTTTGCTTTTGACTCCATCCAAATTCCTCTCTGCGTATGAGGTGACTGACACAGCTCGACATTGCACTACCGTAACTTCTTGTTTTCTCGACAAGCATTTTTCGTCGTTTGTGTAGGGCCACCCCTTGGGGTGGCCTTGGCCAGGGCAAGCCCTGGCCCTACAAGACCTGCTCCTCTTGAATCCCCTATCAGCAACGGATCAAGGGCCGGCAATATCTCTTCGCCTTTTCTTCGCTCACTTTAGCACACTCGTGCGAATGTTCAAAGAGGGGAATTGGTCAGGGAACGCGCCACCCGCGGGATTAAATCTGAGAGCATCCTGGCGATTGACTTTGTCCTTTCATAATCTGATAATTTGTTATGGGAAGGGCGGAAATACATTTTGCGTATGGGAATTTCTTCAGGAATATGACCTCTGGTGAGGGACCATGCCCACGACGATGAATCATGTCCTGAAAGCTGCCACGCTTTCTCGGGAGTTGCTCCTCGCTGCGTATCGGACGATGTACATGTCGCGCCGCGTGGACGACAAAGAGATTCAGCTCAAGCGCCAGAATAAGGCTTTCTTCCAGATCAACGGAGTAGGGCACGAGTGCATCGGCGTGGCGACGGCGCTTCACCTCAAGCCGGGCTACGACTGGTTCTACCCTTACTATCGCGACCGGGCGTTCTGCCTGCAAGTGGGCACGACGGCTTACGATATGTTGCTGGCGTCCGTGGGAGCGAAGGACGATCCCGCCTGCGGGGGCCGGCAGATGCCTTCGCATTGGGGATCGAAGAAACTCCATATCCTTACGGGCTCAAGCGCTACGGGAACTCGCCTCACTCACGCCGTGGGCGCCGCGGAAGCGAGCATATATTTTTCGCAAATCCAGGAAGCGGCGGAACTTGCTTCCAGTTTTCATGCTGACGAGTTGGTTTACGTGTCACTCGGCGATGGCGCGTCAAGCGAGGGTGAATTTTGGGAAGCGATGAACTGGGCCTGCAACCGCAAGGTGCCAGTCCTCTTCGTGGTCGAGGATAACGGCTACGCGATCTCCGTGCCTGTAGACGTCCAAACCGCAGGGGGGAGCATCTCCGCCCTGGTTCGCAATTTCCCCAATCTGCTGACTTTGGAGTGTGACGGTACGGATTTTCCCGAGAGCTACGATGTGGCGGGGAAAGCGGTCGAATACGTGCGGCAGCGAAAGGGTCCAGCATTGGTTCACGCTCACGTGGTCCGTCCCTATTCCCATTCCTTATCTGACGATGAGCGGCTCTACAAATCGGAGGAAGTGCGCCAGCAAGAGGCGAAGCGCGACCCCGTGACCCGTCTGGCCAAGCTCCTTCAGCTTGAAAAGCTGGTCACGGAAAAGGAGTTGAAAGAAATCGAGGCAGCGGTCGAGTATGAGGTTCGTGAGGCTGCGGACAAAGCCCTTGGGGCTGAGCCGGTGTCGCCCGATACCGTGCTCCGGTACATCTATTCGCCGGGCGTGGATCCGACTTCTGAGCACTTCGACCACCCGCCGAAATTTCATGGAGAGCCAAAGACGATGGTGGATCTCATCAATGCCTGCCTGAAGGATGAGATGGCTCGCGACCCGCGCGTGTTGGTTTTCGGCGAAGACGTCGCCGACTGCAGCCACGAAGATGAATTGCCGAAGGTAAAAGGCAAGGGCGGCGTTTTCAAAGTGACGCACGGTCTGCAACGGCATTTCGGAAGCACGCGTTGCTACAACTCCTCTTTGGCGGAAGGCTGCATTGTGGGCCGGGCGATCGGCATGTCCACGCGGGGTCTCAAGCCGGTGGTGGAGATTCAATTCTTCGACTACATCTGGCCGGCCATGATGCAAATCCGGGATGAGATGATCAACCTGCGCTGGCGGTCGAACAACGCCTTTACGTGCCCGCTGGTCATGCGGGTACCGATTGGGGGTTACCTGGCGGGTGGGGCGATCTACCACAGCCAATCCGGAGAGTCGATCTTCACGCACCTGCCCGGACTGCGCGTGGTGATGCCCTCTACGGCACTCGACGCGAACGGCCTGCTGCGAACTGCGATTCGTTGCGACGACCCGGTTTTGTTTCTCGAGCCCAAGCATCTGTATCGCCAGACGCACAATCGCGCACCCTATCCAGGACGCGACTACATGATTCCGTTTGGAAAGGCCAAGCTGGTTCGCGAAGGCGCCTCTTTGACGATCGTGACCTATGGGTCGCTGGTCATCCGCGCGTCGCAGGCGGCCAAGATTCTGGAGCAGGAGGGCATCCAACTGGAGATCTTGGATCTGCGCTCGCTCAATCCCTATGATTGGGATCTGATTGCGGCGTCGATCAAGAAGACCAACCGCGTGCTTGTTCTGTACGAGGATAATATTTCCTGGGGTTATGGCGCGGAAATAGCGGCCCGGATTGCCGACGAATTGTTTGGGTTTCTCGATGCGCCCGTCCGCAGGCTGGCGGGCAAGGACGTCTTTATCCCCTATCATCCCGCACAGGAAGATGCCGTGCTTCCACAGGTTGCGGATATTGCGCAGGCGGCAAGGGCTGTGACAGCCTATTGAGGGTTTCAGCTTCGAACCGGGGCGTGTCCCGAAACCCTAACCGATTCCGAGTTCGTCAATCTTTTCCAGGGGCGTCCCGCATTGGCGGCAAATTACCGCGCCGCAGTCTCCGCAAACCAGAGGCTTTGGTGCTTCCACTTCGCACGTGGGGCAGAAAAGAGGCTCACGCTCGGCTTTGTTCATCTCAGCCATTGGTTCCCTCGCACAGTTTTCCTTAATCTACAGGTGTTTCGCCTGATTGCCAAGAGCTTTTGGGAGTGACGCGCACCTGGCCTGTAATCCTTGTGAGGAAGTCGCGTAGTACCTGCTGTACTTCCACCAGTTTCCCTGTGAAAAAGTGGTCAGCCTCCTGGACCCAGTGTATCTGTTTAGGTTCAGCAAGGGAGTTATAGAGTGTTTGGATTTCGGTGCGTGGTCCGAATTTATCGCACGTTCCCTGGATGAGCAGTTTTGGTTTGCGGACGCCCAGGAGAAAAGCGAAGTCGAGCGAGAGCACCGGGACTCCCAGGCCCACCAGGGCGGAAACGCGCGGGTCGGTTGCTCCCACCTCCAGGCCAACCCACGACCCGAACGAAAAGCCTATCATACACACCGTCAACCCGGGAAAGCGGGCCGAGAGGAAATCGAGAGCTGCGCGTACATCCCCTCCTTCGCCTAGGCCCGAGGCGAACGTCCCAGCGCTCCCGCCCGCTCCGCGGAAATTGAAGCGCAGCGCCGGGAGCCCGAGTTCGAGCGCGGCCTTGGCAGCGCGAAAGACGACTTTGTTGTGCATCGTTCCACCATAGAGGGGGTGCGGATGGCAAACGAGCGCCGCATGGTGGGGAGTGATCTGAGGATTCCACTCGAGCAGCGCTTCGAGCGGTCCGGCGGGGCCGGGAATGAAAATGCGGTCGATTTTCGTATTCCACCTCTGCTGCTGGTTATACCGCAAGACGCAGCGCTTTCTTGGNNTGCCCATGACTTGCAGCCTGCAGCCTGGTGCGCAATCAGATAGTGTAGAATAAAGGGGAGCGATGCGTCATCTTGGGGATGCATAATTCGTGCAAACGGCGTGCGACATAAATCATGCGGCGGGAAACCAACCCCAGGGTGAGATGAAACGATTGCGGCCATAGCACCGGGTTGTGCCAAAGGGATGGGCACAGCTTCAGGGATGGTCAGGCTGAACCGGCAGGGTAATCCTATTCGACTCAAGATCCTCCTCGCACTCATCCTCATAACGGGTTCCTCAGCCTATTACTACTTTGTGTACAGGCCGGCGCACCGTGTCGTGGGTGAGGCCGCGTATGTGTTGCCTCAGAGTGTCGAACTCGTCGATACGCC
>PMYF01000675.1:5117-5536 GCA_003171295.1 Acidobacteriota bacterium
ACCGGTGTGGTGAACCTGCGCCTCGATCCGTCCCGTGACGCTGCGCAACTTGCCCAGTTGACGGAAAACCAGAAGCTGCATGTTTTTGGCCGGCGCATGGTGGAGCGGCCCAGCCCCGTCGACCAGCCTTCCGTGGAGAAAACTCGCGACGCGTGGTATCTCATTCGTGCTGACTCTCGCGCCGGCTGGGTACTGGGACGATTCGTGGCCCTCGATATCCCCGAAGCATTGTCCCGGTATGCCCAGGGGACGAACTCGGTAGCTTGGGTGGTCATCAGCACGGTCGAAGGGGATGGTCAGTCGATTCCCGAATATCTCGTCGCGGATCGAGTAGGCTCGCAGGACGTAGACTTTACCCACATCCGGGTCTTCACGTGGTGGGTCAAGAACCACGAATATGTGACCGCCTACGTGGAAAG
>PMYF01000675.1:5545-5878 GCA_003171295.1 Acidobacteriota bacterium
GTGTATCGGCTGTTTGACACCATTACTCGCACCATTGGGACCGTCCCGGGTTGGGAGAGCGATGCGTTGCCGACCACACCAGAATCCCATCGCCGCAGACATCCCGGACGGCAACGCCCATGAGTTCAACCACGGAGCAAGGCGCAGGGATTCCGAGAATCTGCCGGTTCTGCCGGTGGCTCGTACGACTGTGGTTTACTTTTTCGGCGCGCAAGATCCGACTGCTGTCGACCGGGGATTTGAGCGGGGAGGGGCCGGCAATGTTCGCGGTGAGTCACCCTCCGGGCTTTCTGGAGGCATTGATTCTGGCGACTGCTTTCGAGCGTCCCATCT
>PMYF01000739.1 GCA_003171295.1 Acidobacteriota bacterium
CGGCGTGGGCCCAGACTTCCGGCGACATCTCGGGTCAGTTTATTAAAGCAAAATATTACTAAAGTACTCCATGCTTTGCGCCGATCCAAAGTATATTGGAGAGTCTCGCGCAACCCATCGGGAGGAGTCTAGCTGTGGCACGTCCAATTCCTTGGAGACAGGTTGTCCTCTCGGTGGGGGTCACCGGCGTAACCCTCTGGCGTGTTCCTTTCAAAAACTTGCGGGTAGCCTTTCGCAACCTGGAGCTGCGCAGCCTGTTGTTGGCGGTTTTCTGCGTTCTGGTCCTGTTGGTCCTGCGCGCTTACAAGTGGCACTGCTTGATGACCGCGGCGGGAAAACCCCGCCTCCGGCAATCGTTGCGCACCTTATTGGGAGGTTCTGCCCTGGGATTGATTACTCCCGGCCGCTTGGGTGAGTTGGGGCGCTGTCTCTTCGTCCGAAAGAACGACCGGACGCAGGTCGCGCTGCTAACCATCCTCGACCGAGCCTTGGATGTTTGGGCGTTGCTGACGTTGGTGGGAGCCAGTCTGTTCCTCCTGGTACCCCACCCCGCTGCCGTCTTTGGGGTGGCCGTGTGGCTGGCGCTGCTCCCTGTGCTGCTGGGCTTGCCCGGCCTGCTCGCCTATCTCTCCAAGGTGGTGCGCAGGTCCAGCCATTTCCACGGGCACCTTGCCGAAATTGCTGCCGCCGTGCCGCCCGCGCAAATGCCGCGTTATGCGATCATGGCCTTGGGCGCCATGTGGGCGGAACTAGCGGCGTTCTTCTTCCTCCTCCGCGCCTTCTCCCCCGCAGACTTCACCACCGCCGTAGCCACTTATCCCTACATTGTGCTGGCCGGAGACTTACCCCTCTCGTTTAGCGGGGTGGGCGTGCGCGAAGGCGCGGCCGCGTTGTTGCTCTCCCCTTACGCCGTGCCTTCGGGCGCCGCCGTGGATGCAGCCTTGCTGTGGTTTGTCTTCACCATCCTCTTCCCGGCCGTCCTGGGCATTGCCTGGCTGGTCATCGAGAGGTTAAGGCCCCGCACCCGGCATTCCGACGTCCACGCGCCCTGCCTCGACCACCCTTGGAGGCCCCTGGACATCACCCAAGCTCACAGCCCTCTCTCTGAGGAAGGTACGCCCCCCCCTTGCGAGGCTGGGTGCGGACCCTCCTGTTGAGGGTTGCATAAAGTAGTGACAGTTCTGGAGTAGCGCCGGCATCTTGCCGGCACCGGAAAACGCCGCCGCGACGGCGGCGCTGCTTCAAGAGTTGGTGATCGAGTTGCGCAAAGTGGGAAGCTACAAGCGCAGAGATTACAGTTCGAACGGCACCTGAGGTCCTGTGACCCGGAGGTATCCACGCAATTCGTCTTTGGAATTGACTGTGGTTTCGTCATTAAAGGAAATGCCCACGAGAGCCCTGACCGCGGCTACCCGCTTTCCGCGTGGGACGTGGTAGCCACGGCAAATCCGTTTTACGATTTGCCGTGGGTTCGTCGAGGTCGAATGTCCTTCAAGACCGAAATCCTTATAAAAGCCCACGACGAGAAGAACGCTCGTCGTGGCTACCAACTACCAGCTACGATGATGTGCGGGCATTCTATCACCCGTGTTGCGTGGCCGGCGCGAAAAGCCACGGAGGTCTGCTATGTGTGTCCACGGCTTTTCGCCCCAGCCCGCGCAGCGGGCGACAGGTCGTAGCCCACAGCGTGAGCTGTGGGTAACGAATTGGAGTAAAGTCTCCCGCAGCCCCGAAGGGGCGAAAAGAGCAATCCCTGCCGCGATTTCGCAGCACCGCCCCTATGCGGCGGGCCAACCAAAACGCTATTGCGCCGTTGGCTTGAGTCGTAATTTCTTTCGCCACGGGCGGGGCTCGGGCGGGGTGGACATGTTCGATCCCCATGGCTTATGAAGGTGTGAAATAATCCCGGGATGAGCAAAAGCATTTCACGCAAAGGCGCAAAGTCGTAGAAGGCGCAAATAAAACAAACCAGGTGTTCTTTGCGAGTCTTTGCGCCTTAGCGTCTTTGCGTGAGATTGTCTATTATTTCACAGCTTCTTACGCCAGGGGCTATGGTCTTTCGCCCGCTCCGCGGGCTTACGCGCAGGCGCGAGCTCGGACAATGCGGAGGTTATTCCGTCGTTTCACTCCGGAACGGGCGCGGCGCCGGGCAACTATCCGCGCTACCCACCAGAGCCCGGCGCCAGCCCCATTGGCGCTTGGCCCTACTTCGCCAGCGCTTCGAGCAGTTCCTTCTCAATCGCGCGGAACTTCACCGGGTCGCGAACGTAATCGCTGAATCCCGCGAGGGCTTCTTTTCCGAGGCGTTCGGCTTCCGCCGGATTCTTGGCTTTAAGCGCCATCAACATTTCGTAATCCTCGATCCCCTCGAGCATGGTTTCGAGGCGAATGGACGAATACACAGACTTCCTGGCGCGGTCAGGATAAACGATGAATGCGTCGCCCGAGGGCAGCAATTCGGTGTTGGCGTCGATCACGGGCTGCGTGTCCAGAATCGGGTCGGGCGTCCAATAGCTCCAGCCCCAGTGCAGGAAGCCGGTAAAGCCATAGCGGAAGTTCAGCCAGTGCAGCAGCCGCACTTTCAGCAGCGGGTAATCCATCAGCCGATTCAGGTAGCGTTGGTTGGGAAAGAGGCACGTGTAGAACCACACCTCACGGCCGCTGGCCATGCGCTGGCGGATCATTTCCATCTGATCGTCGAACTTGCCAAGCTGCGGAACCCAGACGTCGCAGTATTTCTGCAGTTCGTCGGGCATGTGCTCGGCGTCCACGGCGTCCATGGTGGAAACACCGGGAAGATAGCGGTGCACCAGTTCTGCGAAGCGGGCGTAGTAGGGTGGCTCCGTGCCGTGGGCTTCGTCAAGAATGTGCTGGTAGTAGATGGACTTCCACCCTTTGGCATCGAGGTGGGCATTGAGGGCGGTGAGGAACCCGGCCAGGAATGGCTCAACCCGCGGGTCGTCGGGCGGCAGGGTCCGCTTGCTCACTTGGCCGTTCTCAAGCTGGAGAGTGTGCACCACGAGCCCCGCTTCGTAGCTGCCCGCGCGATCCAACAGGTGGCCGCCCTCGATGTAACCGATCGCGCCGGCCTCATGGAAGGTTTCGACCCAGCGGTCGAAATTCGCGAAGTCGTAAGCGAGGTGGTCCCCCTCGGGACGCGGCGTAATCAGCTCCAGCAGAGGGGTGATGACCATATTCTGCCGATGCTCGGCCATGACGCGCCCGAGGTTTCGGAGCAACGTCCACCATTCGGGCGAGAACTGCGCGATGCCGTAAAATTGCTGGGAAGCGTGGTCATTGAAAGTGAACCAGTTGGTGACTTTCAGCGCGTGCTGCACGGGCACAGCCGCCGCCAGCACTTTCACGCGGAACTCCTGGCGCGCCAGTTGCCGCTCCCCCGCGCGCACCATGACCGCGCCATGATACTCGCCCGGCGGGGCATCAGCCGGAACGCTAATCCACAGCGACTGGGTCTGATGAGCCTTAACGTTTACCGGAAAATCCTGGAGCGGGTCGGGAAACCATCCCGGTGCTTCTCCCACCAATTCGTCTTCCGGCGTGTTCCGCGTGTGCGAGCCGACCACCACATAACTCACCGGGCGGACCGTCGCGCCCGCCAGGGTTTCGCCCTGGAGGTTTTTCAGCGGCTCGACCTCAGCCGTCACGCCCGCGAGCGATACCGCCGAGCGCAGCGCGAGTTGCACGTTCAAGTGCTGGCCCTGCGCCCCGAGCAATTCCGGCCGGGCGAGGCGATGACTTCCCGCGGCATCCGTGGGGAAGATTTTGATGAGCGAATCAACGAACCAAACACTTGGCCCAGTTTGATCTGCAGCTCGCGCGGGCCCCAGCAATAGGCCACAGGCGATGCACAGAAAGAAAACCTTGTGACGTGTCATGGCTTTTGTCCTCGAAAGATTGCCTAGGGGGCCGCGCCAGCGAGGCGCGTCGGGGCGGCCGCCACGGCGACCGCTGCCCCCTTCCCTAACGCGCAGCTTATCGCATCGGCGGGGCGGGAGCAGGAAAATTCGTAGCGCGCCCGGGGGGGCAACGTCAGCGGCCGAAAATCAGGAAATACTGATAAGGCAGAAAATCGAACTCCTTGAGCACGTGGAACCCGGCCGGCTTGACTTCTTCGATCATGTCCTCTTTGGCGATCTTCATTTCGAGAGGCGGTCCTAGCGGCAGAGGTTTCTTATAGAAGTCGATGTTCACTAGCCGCCCGCCAGGTCGCAGGGCGCGGACCAGCAGCGGATAGTAGGTGGCGCGGTCGGGAATGTGATGCAGCGTGTCACAAACGAAGATCACATCGACGGAAGCGGAGGGCAGCTTCGGGTCGTGTGGTTCAGCAAGGACGGGCTCAATATTCGCCAGATGCCCCTTTTTGGCGCGCCCCTTGAGGTAGTCGAGCATGCCCTGATCAACATCGACCGCATAGACCTTGCCGGTGGGGCCGACGGCGTGCGCGAATCGGAGGGTAAAGTACCCCGAACCCGCCCCGATATCCGCAACGGCCTCGCCGGGCTTCAGGCCGAGATGCTTGACGACCTGGTCCGGCTTCTGCCACTCGGAGCGCCTGGGGTCCTCAAGCGAGCGGATATAGGCGCGGGTCGATTCCGGTGGGTGGTGTTGCTGGTGTGCGGTCTGCGCCACGGCCGCGCCGGCCAGCATTATGCTGGCAGCCAGGCCTGCGAATCTACGGAAATGCTTCATGAACCCTCCCAGGGGAGCCGGCCTTCGCAGCAGGCGTGAAGGGATGGTCCGCCCCTAAGGTCGGGGGACTTTCGACTCTGGAGACGGCCGCTGCGGTCAGCGCACGTACTCAACCCCATAGAACCTGCCGGAGGCGGCTTCGGCGGCCCAGACGATCCGCCCCTTAGTGTCCAGAGGAGTCTGGCTCTTGGAATAAGGTAGGGTGATGTAAATCTCGTCGCCGGTGGAAAAGCGCTGGGTGCTGAAAAAGCAGAGGCCGGTCTTGGAGACGTCGCGCGTCCGCGCAATGTCCACGACGCCCCAACTGTTCCGCACGCGGAGTTGCATGGTGAGTTTCAAGCGGCGCGTCCGCCGGCGTTCCTCAGATACCTGGGCAGAAGGTTTCTTCGACCGATCCAGAATCTCCGGCGTCAGCAACTGGTCGCTGGGTTTCCAGCGCGTGGTCTCGTCGCAGCGTTTGCAGTGACGCGAAATGAGACCGGTGGCAAGCAGCACGTCATATTCGATGCTGGAAAGCGTGCTTTGCGCTGCCGTCTTGCAGGCGGCACATTCAATCAGTACCTTCGGCTGCACACCATCCGCATTAGGGACAAACGCGACACCCCAAATTCCGCTTTCCGGATTTACCGCCTCCACACCCCATTCCCGCCGGTCTCCGAAAACCTGCTGGAAGGCGCCCACCACGCGAAACTCCTCCTCGATCCCGTTTTCCAGGTTCTTGAGAAGTACGATGTCATCAGACAGCAAAGAATGAATTAGGCTGATCCGCGCGCCTTGCTGGTTGAAGCTGACTGTGACAGTCTCTTCCGCGAAGGAGACTCCCCCGGTGTCGTTTCCAATCACCCGAATGCGCACTGGGGCGAGAATACGTTCACTGCGGCGTCGCTCCAAAATGTCCATGAGTTTTTGAGAAAAAGCGGATAACCAGAATCTCTGCAGTCGTCATCACGCCCAAACGGGCTCGGCGCCCACAACCCGGCTCCGGAATGCCCCCTCGCTTCTCCGGCAGACCCCCCCTGCCACACACTGCTGCCTGCGTGGATTCAAAATACCTTAACCCCAATTACCTGTCAAATCCCCCTGTTCACACCCCCGGCCCGCTGACCGTGCGCTTTTTCGCTCTCGGTTCTCCCTTGGCAAGCCCCGGGGACCCTTCCGCACCCCCCCCGGGCTGGTTCAGCAGGGTCAACGCCGCGGCTTCACCTGCGGCAATCGCGAAGAACTGGGTCAGGTTTACGTCGTTCAGAATTCTGCGGACGTGCGCATTCAGATTCGTGAGCACCATGTGCGCCCCGGAGTTCTGGACCGTTACTCGCGCGCCCGCCAGAAATCCCAGCCCCGTCGAGTCGATGTAAGGAACATCCTCAAAATCCACAATCAACTTCTTGGTCCCGGCATCCATCAAATCCTTCACCTTCTGCCGGAGATAAGGACCGTCACTACCCGCCAGGAATCTGCCATTCAGGCTTACAATGGCTGCATCCTCTTTGAAGCGCACCTCGATTCTCACAATCTCACCTCGCTGCTGGCCCCCGTTTGAATTCCCGATACGCGGACCGCCCGCCATAGGATTCAGGCGCTTATCGACAGATCCTCGTTCACCGCAATTGGACGAGGCACCAGCACGCCATGCTACGAGAGGGAACGAAACCGTGTCAAGTGCGGTATTGTAGAGTGCGCCGCCCTGGCGGCAAACAACAGGAAGACCGGTCGCCACAGGGGACCTCAGGTGACTGGAACCTGCCGGGGTGGACTTCCGCCAATCACCAGCTTCATTTCACACTCTTCACCAAAGCTGCTCGACACATGAAAACCCACCCGCCGGTAGACCCGCAGTGCCGCCAGGTTGGAAATCTCAGTGGTTAGAAAAACTTCCGCAAAGCCGCACTGTTCTGAGAAGGCCACCGCCAGGCGTGTCAACGCCGTGCCCAGCCCTATGCGACGGAAGTCCTGATGAACAAAGATCGTGAACTCCACAGCCGCATCTGAAATGGGACAGAGAATCGCATGTGCAACCACCCGCGCCCCATCCCAAACCAGTAGGGCGCGCGATTTGTGCTGCAACTGGTCGAGCCACTGCGTTATGCGGGGGACATCGGGCGGTGGAAGCCCCTGTGCCACGCGCTTGGGCTCAAAAACCCTGTACATCGCAACCAGCGGAAGCAGGTCAGTAGGAGCGTATTGCCGGACGAGCAGCACCTTTGCACTACGGGTCAGAATCTCAACAGGCGTGAAGGTCACTTCCGCGGCAGGCTTCATAACCAGTCCGAGGGTAACAGGGCACGAATCGCGCCAAATGGGGCAGAATTCGTCAGTCCCATGGAAAGAATGGTGCGACAAGACCCTCTATAGCGCGATTCCCGACATCGGCGAGCCCCGTTGAAACCCCCATAGGTCAGATTTAGAAGCATCGGGTCTGCTTGCCCGGGGTGCCTTGCCGCCGCTACCCGCTTAACGGCACTGCTTCATCGGGCGATTGCACATGGCGGATGAACGCTTCCGCCTGCTGCCGTCCGCATTCGTGACCACGGAAGCGATTCATCTCGTCGTGGATCCGGTAGAAGTCGTCAGGATCCTGACTGGCGTGAGCATAACAAGCGGTCCGCTTGCGGTCTACGGTGGCGGAGATATCAACGTAGTGAGTAGGCCAGAAATGCGAACTCTGCTCGCCCGTCATGACTTCGAAGAAAAAGAGCGGAAACTTCTTGCCCAGCTTGAGCCACGCATCGTAGACGAGCAGCGCACTCGCGCGATGGTCCTCGTGCGTATCCAGCGGCCAATGCGTGAAGACCAAGTCCGGGTTCTCCGCCTCCAGGATTTTGCGATATTCCTCATACCGCGCGTAGGTCACTTCCACCTTGCCATTGATCTGCCCGGCAAAAACGGGACGGGCTTTCAGGATTTCGCACGCCTTCTCCGCCTCACCGGTCCGAATCCTCCCCGCCTCATCGTAGGTTTTCCCCTTGATGCCGCGCTCGCCCCGCGTGAGGTAAAGCACGGTGACGTTATGCCCCAAATCGCTGTAGCGCGCGATGGTCCCGCCGCAGCCTGTCTCCGGATCGTCCGGATGCGCCCCCGCCACCACCACTTTCAGCTTGTGCGCCGGCGGGGCAATACCGCGGGGAGAGTTCTCCGCCGCACTGAGCAGCGGCAAGGCCGCCGCTATGCCTGCTGCCCCGCTCAACATATCGCGTCGTGATAGTTTTCGCATGTTCACCCACCTCCCACTCTTTCGGCCCATCAGCCTCTCAGTTCGGCCTCTGATAGGCAATCCCCTGCCCCCAGTTCCACGCATAGGGATTGATCCAATCCAGTTTCTCTCCCGACCCGCGGCGCGCCACGATATTGCGCACGATCTTCACGGTCTCTTCCACGGACCGTTGGGCATTGTCCATATCCACGGTGCCATGACCGGGCAGGAGGATGTCAAACTGAATCGCTTTACCGTCCAGGGCGAAATTCGCGAGCTTTTCGACCGAGTTCAGGTATTGCCCCCAGTCGGCATAAGGATTCCCCATCCAAGCGTGACGCCCGTTGTGCAGCACGATGTCACCGGAAATCAAAATGTGCTTGCCGTTGAGATAAAGATAATAACAGATTGCTCCGGGCGTGTGGCCGGGCGTCCAAATAGCATGCAGGGTGACCTTACCAAAGTGCAGGACGTCCCCATCATAAACACGCAGGTCCACGCCGCTGGGCGTGAAGTGGCGCTGTGCTTCCGGCTCGACCCAGGTCGCCACCAGCGAGTTCCCGCTTTCCACCGCGTGCGCGTCCGCGTCACCCACCACAATCATTGCTTTACGCTCATGCCAGGTGTGGCAAGACTGGCTATGATCAATATGGCAATGCGTCAGCAAAACCCATTTGACCTGCGACGGGTCATAACCAAGCTGGCGGATTTCCCCCAGGATGTCGTCCTGCCAGGCATCAAAGCTGGGGTCGATCAAAAGCAGCCCTTGGCCCGTGTCGAGCAAATAAATCTGTTGCTCCATGTTGTCCCGGCCGAGTGCGTAAACGCTCTCCGTGATTCGCCACGGGTAGCGCCGCAGCTTCAGGCGGCCGGCACGGTACTCTTCCCGTAACTTCGTCGCGATGGGCTCGCCCGCAGACCACTCCTGCCCAGGTGTCAGATGCTCATAGGTTTGGATGTCGATGTACGTTTCGAGGGAGGGGACGACGTGCTGCCCCCAGGGAGTCTCCACTACTACCGGTTCAAAGGGCGACCGGCCTCCCTGCCCCCAGATGACACCGCAAAAACCCAATAGGAGGGCACAGGCTGACGCGTACCCAACACCCTTGCGATGACTGCGCATTGTCTCTCCTCAATATGGTGTGGTGCCGTGAACCTGATTTGCAACATTTGTTGCGGCGTTCCTGTTAGTCACTGCCCTCAATCAGGCCCATCATGGCCCTGGTCACTGCGCCATCGACGGCAATGACAGCCATTTCCGCACGGGATTAATGACCTACGCGAAAAAACGCAAGGCCTTGTTTCTACACCCATTCTGCCTGAGAATCCAGAAGGTCCACCACGCCTTTCTCATTCCGTGACGGCGTGCCGCGTTACGAAACGATGCGCACGGTGAGGGAGGTACAAAAGGACGACGGCGCCGGGGCGCCGCATCACCTTCCTATCGCCCAACCCCGGCAAGGTCTTAGCAATGCTAGTTCCGCCACCAGAGGGAGCTTCCACCATGAAACACTTCGCTGCTCGAAAGAAGCTAGGCATAAGCTTTTGCATGGCTGCCACAATCCTTGCCACCGGCATGGCTTTGGACGCCGAGCGCGCTCTTGCTGGTTCGCCCGCGTCCGGGGTGGCGATAACCGCTCAGCTCCGCATCGGCTCCGAATTCTTCCTGAACCGGACAGAAACCCAGGAGAGCGTGCAGCGGCATTTTCGATTGATGCACGAGAATGGACTCACACTCGCGCGCATCTTTGTGATCTGGGACGACGTGGAACGCACTCCCGGCCATTGGGACTTCACGGGCTACGACTGGATTTACAATGCCGCGGCTGAGGCCGGGGTCAAGATTGTGGCAACACTGTGCGCCGAGGATCCCCCCGGATGGGCCGGGAAGACGTCCTTCTATCACAACCGCACCAGCCTGAATGATCCCGAGATGCGTAAGCACGCGGCGGTCTATATCGAAAACGTCGTGAACCGATACAAACACCATCCCGCACA
>PMYF01000792.1 GCA_003171295.1 Acidobacteriota bacterium
GTTCTGATTAATCATCTAAGATATAATAGATTGGAGAGTTAACTATGGTGAAGAGGTCTGTCTTGGCAGGGGCCTTACTGGCAGGGATCGCGCTTATGTCTTCCGCTGGAAAACCTTCTCCGGCTGGGATTACGAACGAGCAGGTTGCCGGTTGGGTGAGGAATCGCGTCAAGGCGCTTCAACCCACCTCGGAAGAGAGACGCTTCGATGAGATCGGGTGGGCCAAGAGCATCGTCGAGGCGGAGCGTCTCGCCCGTCAGCGCAACCGGCCGGTCTTCCTGTTTACCTACGATGGGAGTATCGCTACCGGGCACTGTTGAGGGGGCGCCCAAAGTATGAGGGCGGGTCCGCTCTCTGACAACCGAGTCATTAGCCTGCTGAATCGCTACTTCGTGCCGGTCTATACCTCCAACCAGGATTCCGGCCCCCAAGGGCGCGGAGCACCGGAAGAGACGGCGGAGCACGTTCGCATTTATCGCGAGGCCATGCAGGCGCCGTGCGGAGCAGGAGCCGTGTTCGTATTCATCCTGAACCCTGCGGGCCAGGTCATGGACGGCCTGGGAGTCTCCCAAGCTTCCCAGGGGAATACTCTGGCCGAGAGGCTAGAAGGAGTGGTCCACAAGCTGCATACCGATCCGGGCGCTCCGGTGGTGAAGCCCGCGCCGCAGGCGCGGCCACCTCACCACGATGCTGATTCACTGGTTTTGCACGTGACCACGCGGGCAGGCCGGAAGACCTTTCCCTGGGGAGCGTTTCCTGCGGAGAATTGGATTGTTCTCAGCCGAACAGAATCGGGGAACCTGATTCCAGCCGGTGAGGTCAAGGTGGGAACGTCCTGGACCGTTGAAGAGGCCCTGGCAGGCAAATTACTGAGGAACTTCTACCCTCAAATGGAGGAGACCGGCACGAACGATGACCGATCTCGCATTGAGAAGGCTTCGTTGCGGGCGACCGTGGTGTCCGTTAGCGCGCCAGGTGTCCAGGTCAGGCTGGATGGCGTGTTGCGGATGAAACGCAGTTTCTACGCCCGCCATGACGATGACAATTACGTTGAAGCTACGCTGATCGGTCTATTGGAATTTGCTGCTGGCAGCCGGCGCATCACCGATCTGGAACTGGTCACGGAAAAGGCAAGTTATGGTGCGGGCAACCCGGAAGAATTCGGAGCCGCCCTGTCCACCCTTTCACAGGATACACTGCACACGCTCGAGCCAGCACCCCGGCCATAAACCCAGCCAACCCGGATTTCCGGTAGTGTCCTAATTTGGGCACCAATATACTTCACTAACCAAATATGATAGCATGGCGAGGCCATGGGAAAGGGCCATAAAAAGGGATGGAAAAAAGAAGAACTCAGCAAAGCTAATATGTCAAAGCATGAGAAGCTCAGCTTGGGGGATTCCCTTAACTGGTGTGCTCTTATTGTGGGGGTATTTCTGATGATCATCAATCCCCCACTGGCATTAAAAATTGTTGGGTTGGTATTCGTTTGCTTGGGATTCACACGACTTTTGTGGAATTCTTATTGGACCTACGAGTGGCCACGCAGCCGAAAACTTGTAATAGCTATTGTTGCCATTGGCGTGCTTTTCGCAATTAGCATCCCGCAGTTTGCTAACCAGTGGCAAATCGAGTATCGCTTGCCGAAGGCTGAGCTAATTGAAAGTCGGCCAAGATCACCGGCGCTGGGCGGACAACTAAATGCCATTGCTTCAGCAACCCATTATGATGTAATGGGCCCGATGCCAGTTATTTTTGTAACAGGCATAATCACTAACCCAGTTGGTCCGCCTACTGGCCTAGTTGACTGGAGGATGGGTATACGAACGCCGGATTCGCAATTAATATGGGGTAAAGGTCTCCCTTTGAGCGTGAAAGATCAACACGGTTCGGTTGGCAATACCAAACTCAGGATCAACTTTCCTAATAGCGATTACTGGCCATCCAAGACGGAACGATCAATTGAAATTGGAGGAGCGGTAAATGGATGGTTCTGGTCTTCATTTAAACGCAGTGACATTGACAATGCATACACCAAACGTGGAGATGTCATTGTGGAATTTAAAGACATTGTGAGCGGAGCAAAGCACACTCTATCCAAGAAACTGGACCCGGGAATCCATATGGATTACTACCAGCCGTAACCATTGCTACCGTTGTAAGTTGTTGGCCTCCATAAAACTCAAGTACTTGACAAACCACGTGATTTAAGGTAGTATGCTAACCATGACGAACACCAATGATGCCCCGAAAACACTTCTGGAAGCAGTTAACTTCTTCAGCGATTACGACAACTGCCATAAATTAATGATCGAAGCTCGCTGGCCTGATGGTATTGTTCGGTGCCCAACATGTGGTTCCGATCATGTCACCTATATGGCGAACACTCGGCGCTGGAAATGCTACAGCAAGCATCCACGTCCGCAGTTCTCGCTAAAGGTTGGAACGATCTTCGAGGATTCACCAATCTCTCTTGAGAAATGGCTTCCGACTCTCTGGCTGATCGTGAACTGCAAGAACGGAATCAGTTCCTATGAGGTTGGCCGCGCTCTTGGTATCACGCAGAAATCCGCGTGGTTCATGCTCCACCGTCTTCGGCTCGCTATGCAGACGGGTTCGCTCATGAAGCTAAAGGGTAAAGTTGAAGTTGACGAGACGTTCATTGGTGGTAAGGCGCGTAACATGCACAAGGATAAGCGCGAGGCTGCCATCACCGGAACCGGCGGGAAGGACAAGACGGCAGTCATGGGCTTCCTAAAGCGTGGGGCCCCGTCCAAGCAACGGTCATAGCCGACCGCAGGAAGCGAACACTCCAAGGTTTGGTAAAGAGCCGTGTCGCGGCTGGCTCTGCGCTGTACACCGATGCTCTGGCTTCGTATGACGGGCTTGAGGGAGAATTCTTCCACAAGGTTGTTGATCACGCGGTTGAGTATGTGAACGGGAATGTCCACACGAACGGGCTCGAAAACTTTTGGAGCTTATTGAAGCGGGGACTCAAGGGGACTTATGTGCGGGTTGCGCCATTCCATCTGTTCCGGTATCTTGACGAGCAGACCTTCCGCTACAATCAGCCCAAGACAGACAACTTTAACAGGTTCCGTGCCGTTCTTTCCCAAATTGTCAATCGGCGGCTTACCTATGACCAATTAATCGGAGCGACCGTGTGAGAGTGAAACTCGATACCTTCGAGGTGGAAAACCCGAAAGAGGCTATGAAGAAGTTTCAATCCGCTTTGGCCGAAGTTGTGAAGGTTCCTAAGAGCGTGGTCGAACGTAAGCGCAAACGCGCCAAGGCCAAATACAAGAAGAAGCGGAAATTCTGACGCCTCTCCGGTAGGGCAAGAGAAGAAGTCATTTCATTCTCGCATTGGTTAGTTAACTATGTTAATGCCCTAATTTGGTGGAGTGAGCCTCAAGATAGGGGGTCAGACCTTCAGGTCCGACAATAGCCGAACCTGCCAGCGGGGCCTTTAGGCCCTGAAGCTTCAGGGGCTTGAAGCCCCTGACTGCGTGCAGCCCGATCGGGTCGGAGCTAAAGCTCCGACCCCCTGCATTGCTCCCTCCAGCGCAGCTTTTCAAATTAGGACACTACCGGATTTCCCATCCCGTGATGACAAATTCAGGTTAAGGGAAGGTCGTGGTGAACCCGCTGATGACGTAGACTTGCGGAGTGCCGCCGCGGTCGCTGGAAAACATAATATGCTGCATATCCAGGAAGCGAGCTTTGGGGAGGCCGGCGTCAACGGTTCCGGTTGAGTCGGTGGAGGAGAGGTACTTGGTTTGGCTCCCATCCAACGACATCAGGTAAACCGGGCTGCCCGGCACCGATCCTCCCGTGCAAAGGTACACCGAACCGTCCGGAGCCCAGGTGCAGTAGTTCGCGTCCGCTACGAATCCGCTGGGGGGGCCGATTTTGGTGCTCATGAACGTGCTGGTACCCGTCAAGTTGAAGGCGCCATTGGACTTCAACACGTTGGCGACGTACCAGACCCCGCCGATATGGTAGCCGAGTTGGGTGCCGTCCGGGGACCAGGTGGCATGGTCAACCGGCGTCGTCCCCGCCAAGCTGTAGACCGTGTTGGGCGAATTGAGATTGACGACCCAGATTTCCGCCTGCGCCACGCCGTTGGGATTGGGAGCAGGCATGTCCCGCTTGTACCAGAGCACGTTCGAGAACTTAGGGTTCAGGCGCATCCGATGGAAAACGTTGGCATTCTCGGTGTCGCTCAGCGTCACCGTGGGGAGGGCTGTCCCATCATCCAGGGTGCGATGCAGCAGGGGGTCACCCGCGTAGGCGATGACGTTCTTGCCGGTAGTGGGGTCGATGCTGGAGGTGGAAATAACCAGGGAAGTCTGGGGCGAGCCCGAGGTCGGTGAATAGCTCAGATTGGTGAGCCTGATCTGCTGGCAGGTGCCTGCCTGTGAGACCGGAACAGCGTAGATGTCCCCCGACTGGTCAGGATTCTGTCCTTGGTAATAGACGAACTTCCCATCGATCGTCACGTAGCCTTCTTTGCCTTGCTGGCTGCCGGAGATGGTCTGGGCGCCGGTACCATCCAGATTGGCCGTCGACACCGTGTTGGGAGGGCCAAAAGCATAAGTGTTGTACGTCATGACGTTCGCGAGCGCGCTGTACGCCGGGACGTCGGCATAGGTGTTCCAGTTCTCCTGGATGTTCGTCACCTGGGTGACGGTAACGCCCGGACCAACTTCACTAAGATGTGATGTTACATCGGAGGGGGTTTGGGCCAACGGAGCGCCCCCGCACGCGGAGCTTCCCCCACCGCCCCCACTCGTGGTCCCAGCTCCAGACAAGCTGATCATTTCAGGTGAGTTACTGGCATTGCTTGCAATGCTCAAACCGCTCTGTGCGGTGACCGAACCAGATCCTGTCGGCGTGAAGGTCACACGCAGGGTTATGCTCTGGTTCGAACTCACGGTAATGGGCACAGCTAGGGCTGCTATCTGGAAGGGGGACTGGACCGCGACACTCGATACCGTCACAGAGCCGCCGGTGGCAGTAAGTGTAATACTCTGGGGAGCGCTGGTGGCGCCCACTTTGACGCTTCCAAAGCTTAGCGTCGAGGGGCTCGCCGTCAGAGTCGCTGACTGCGTGGGGGGCGGAACAAAACGCGTGAAGCTTGCCCCCCCACATCCCCCGGCCGCCGTCAGGAGGATGCCAAGCATCAGTGCCAGAACTGCACGCATCATCTAGATCCTTTTTGTCGTAGTGGTGTCACTTGGAATGGGATCCCTATCGAAACCCTGGTCATTCCCGCGAAAGCGGGAATCCAGTCCGTCGGCGGCGCATTTCCAATGGCTTGCGGAGTAAGATTTCCGCTTTCGCGGGAATGACTGCGCATGAGAGCCCCCGTGTCTCGCAAATGACACCCGTAGCCTTTTTGTCTGCTATTCACCCAAGACTCTGAGAAGCATGTCCCCAGGGAAAAGTTGCCCGAAACAGATAGGCTGGGTCGGTTCCCTGGCAAGATCCTTCTTGCCAGGTCGCTCGCCGACTAAGTTAGTTGACGGCCAGGTTAGCCCTCAGGGTGTTCTGGAGCGTTCCTGCGGTTCCTGTAATCGTCAGCGTGTAGTTCCCCGCCGGTGTACCGGTGGGGGCGTTGCTCGTGAACCCGCAGGCCGGCCACAGAGCTAATGCCAGGATAACCATGAGCGATACCCCCCATCGCAGTCGGCTCATAGGCCGGAAGCCCCGGTTGCGCCCAAACGCCTGGAACAACACAAGGACGATTGCCAAAGTCAGGAATAGTAGGGCTAATTCACCCTTCGAATTGGGACTCGCGCCCGGCAGCTTCGGTGTCCGAAATGCCGCTGCCCCCGTCCTGGCAGCCGTCGTGACCGTGACCGTCGCCGTGGAGCTGGCGGTTCCGTTTAGGGTGAGGGAACTGGGAGAAATGGTGCAGGTGCCCCCCGTGGGGTTGCCACTGCAGGTTAACTGCACGGCGGAGGTGAACCCACTAACCGGCGTCAGGGTCAGCGTGTAGTTGGCCGGCTGGCCCGCCGTCACCGTGGCCGCGGTGGGCGTTACGGTCATGGCGAAATTTGATCCCACACCCGCCAGCGCGACGGACTGGGGGCTGCCGCCGCCGTCATCCGTAATGGTGATGGCCCCGGTTCTGTTGCCTCCGGAAGTCGGCGTAAAGGTAACGTTAATCGTGCAATTTGCCCCCGCAGCAAGGGAATTCCCACAAGTATCGGTTTGGCCGAAATCCCCGCTGGCCGAAATGGAGGTGATATTCAGGCTGGCCGTTCCTCCGTTGCTGAGCATGATGGTCTGTGCATTGCTGGTTGTGGTAAGCGCCTGTCCAGCAAAGGTGAGACTGCTCTCGCTTAGACACACGGCGGATGCTGTGAAACTGGGCAGTTTGGTCACAAATGCATCAAAGCTGCCGCCGGTGGTTGCCTGGAAGGGGGTCTGCAAAGGGAAATCATTGGACGAGGTTCGTCCCGTCACGTAAGCGTTTCCGCTGGTATCCACGGCGATGCCCGTCCCAACATCCGTGGAATGCCCGCCAAGAAAGGTGGAGAAAGTGGGGGCGCATCCGGTGGAAACCAGGCGAGTGACGAATGCGTCCGTATTGCTGTTGTAGGTGGCTTGAACGGGATTCGCAGTGGGGAAATTGGATGAGGCCGTGTTCCCGGCTATGTTCGCGTTGCCCGACGTATCCACCGCGATTCCATTCCCAGAATCCTCGTTGCTCCCACCCAGGTAGGTGGAATAAAGGAGCTGGGCACCCGTGGGATCCAGTTTGGCCACAAAAGCATCGCTTGGCCCGCCTCCATAGGAGGTCTGAAAGGTCCCGGCGCTGGTGGGAAAATCCGACGAACTGGTCGCACCCGTGACGTAAACGTCACCCGAAGAATCGACGGCAATGGCTGTGGCCCCATCGCTCAACGTGCCGCCCAGGTAGGTGGAATAGATGAGACTGGAGCCGTCCGCTGCGAGCTTGCTGATGAACGCATCAGCGACCCCCTTGAACGTACTTTGCCAGGCGTGCACGGTGGGGAAATTGTTCGAGTTGGTTTGACCCACCACGTAGATTCCAGAGGAGTCCACGGCGATCCCATAACCTATATCCTGATCGCTACCGCCAAGATACGTAGAATTGAGCAGCCCTCCGGCAGGGTCGAACTTGGCCACGAAGACGTTGGAAGCCCCCCGCAGACTATTGTTGGGCGCGGGCAGAGGGTTCAGGATCGCGAAGTCGGTTGAACTGGTGCTGCCCGTAACATAGGCATTGCCGCCGGAGTCCGCCGCGATCGCTATCCCCTGGTCGCCCTTGTTGCCCCCCAGAAAAGTGGAATAAACAAGGCTTCCCGCCGTATCCAACTTGGCGACAAACGCATCAGGGAGAGGGGTCGCGAGCGAACAACTGCCGCAAGTCGTTTGAAAGGCGCCGGCTGTAGATGGAAAGTCCGTTGAGAATGTCTGACCGGTCACATAAGCGTTGCCGGTGGAGTCGACCGCTATACCCAAACCCGCATCGAGGGCGCCCCCTCCGAGATAGGTGGAATAGACCAGAGCCGTGCCGGCTGCATCGAGCTTGGTCACGAACGCGTCGGGGGTTGGGCTGGTTGCGCCGCAACTCGCACAGGAGCCTTGCTGGGCAGACAGAGTGGGAAAATTGGTCGAAAGGGTTTGCCCTGTGACATATGCATTGCCGCTTGAATCGACGGCAATGCTCGCGCCTTCGTCGTCCAGACTGCCACCGAGGAAGGTGGAGTATACCAGTACCGGATCGATAACCAGCGTCTTGCTGGCATCATGGCCCGGCACGCTAAATCCAAATTGACCGTTGCCCCGGAACGTATAGCGACTGTCAACATAGTGCCGGTTCTGAGCCGTCACGCCACTCTCGTTTCGACTGAACTCGTAGGCGACAGGCTTGTTGAGGCGCACCGTGCCGCCGCCCACCACGACCCGCAGATTGCCCCGCGAATCGACGCTCACAGGCAGGGTGGAATCTGAAACTCCCTGAAGCGCCCAGGCAATCTGTCCCGGATCAGCTCCTGGAGCAACGACAAAATCATGTTCCAGCCGACCCTGGTTGCCGTAATAAACCAGATCGACGCCGGGATAAACACCCCGGTACTGCACGCGGGCGTAAGTGGGAACGTTCGTACGCCACTGGCTGCGGTCGTTGCCTAGGAAATAATGGACCTTCCCGGGCAACGGATCTCGACCCGCGAGGGCGGCGGAGGTGTCCGCGCCCACCAATCGCAGGCGCAGGACGGGGTCCGCGGCCCGCCGCGAAAAGCTGGCAGCTGCAGGCTTCTGACTCCTGTCTTCTGGCTTCCGAGTCTTCAGCCGGAGGATAGCCTCATCGCCGGTGAGGAACAAGGAATAGCCCTTTCCCCGGGAAAGGAAGTTGACGGTCCGGTCGGTTTGCCCCTGGTTCGCTTCGAAACTGAGAGGCAACTGGGCATAGGCCTGATCAAGCTTGCCCCGGGCCTGCGACCCGAGCCTCCCGGATGTCAGAGGCGCCTGGGCGGAGTGCAGCGTGGCATTCAGCCGCGCGCCACTCTGGGCCCGTAAAGTTTGGCCAGGTGACCAGCTATAGCCTCTGTGGCGCGCCCCAACCGCCAAAGTTCCCAGCGCCAGCACAGCCCCGGCCGTGGCCAGCAGCCACGCCCTACGCTGTCGGTTTTTCCGTGAATGAAGGTTGTTCATCATGCAATATTCCGGCCGGGCTCACGAGTCCTGACGTCTTCTTTCGAACCTTGTCGGCAGGCGTTCGTCGAGTCTTGCGCGGAAATCTCCTCCTCATGGAATGCGCCCAGCGAGCGGGCGGGGAATACNNCTGTTTCGTGGTGCGGCTCATCGCCGAAACCACCCTCAAGTGAGGTTGCCTTGCACCAAACGTTTTCGATCCACTTTGCCGGTGGAGGTTTTGGGCAGGCTGTCGCAGAACTCGATCAACTCCGGAACCATGTATTTGGGGATGCGGTTCGCGCAGTGCTGCTGGAGGTCCGCCTTGGTCAGGGTACGGGGATCGAGGGTGCACACGAACGCCTTGATGCGGCTGCCGATCGCCTCGTCGGGGATGGCCACAACCGCGGTCTCCCGGACTGCCGAGTGGGCGTACAACGCCGCCTCAATTTCGCCCAGTTCGATGCGGTAACCCCGGCTTTTAATCATGCTGTCGCGGCGGCCCAGAAACCAGTAGTCCCCCTTCTCGTCGAGGGTGACCAGGTCCCCGGTGCGATACAGACTTTCGGAGAAGTGGGGCTGGAATCGGTTGGCCAGCACGGCCTTCGCGGTCTTTTCCGGATCACCCCAATAGCCCTTGGTCACCGACGGCCCGCGCACATACAGTTCGCCGGTTTCTCCAGGTTTGATGAGCTGATCGTCATCACCCACCGCCAGGACTTCCGTATTCGTGCAGGCCTTCCCGATGGGTAGCCGGTCGATGTGGGGGAGGATCGAGCGGTCAACGCGGTAGTAGGTGCAAACGTTGGTTTCCGTGGGACCGTAGAGATTGTAAAGTTCGGCGTCCGGGACAGCCTCCGCCAACTGGCGGAGGTACTTAAGCGCGAAAGGCTCACCGGCGAAAAGGATCAGCCGCAGTGACTTCAAAGAGTGATGCCCCAGATCTCCATGCAAGAGGAGATACACCAGCGCGGAGGGAACCGAATACCAGACGCGGATGGCGTGTTCTTCGATAAAGGCCGAGAGAGTGGCTGGAAACAGGGCCACGTCTTCGGGAATCATGTACACGGTGGCGCCAGCGAGAATCGAGTTATAGACGTCGAAGACGGAGAGGTCGAAATGGAGCGGGGCATGATTCGAAAGGCGATCCTCCGGCAGGATCGGAAACGTTTCCGCGCACCAATGGATGAAGGTGAGCGCGTTCCGATGGGAAAGCATGACCCCTTTGGGATCACCGGTCGATCCTGACGTATACAGGATATAGGCCAGATCCGTCTCAATGGAGGTTGAAACCGGCGGCTGCGCTGCCGGGAAGTTCGCGAGCGAGTCCCAGCCCACGGCATCGCCCGCGGGGGGAGAGCCATTCGGCTGGTCCACGAGCAGGATGAACCCGGACCCGCGCAGGAGGCCAGGCGTGAGACCGCGCAGCTTGGCTTGCGTCGTAATCAGGGCCTTGAGGCCGCAGTTTCCGATGATGTACTCGACGCGCCGCACGGGTGCGTGGGGATCAAGTGGAACGTAGGCCGCCCCGGCCTTCAACACACCCAACATGCTGACCAGGGACTCGACCGACTTCGAGAAGTAGATACCGACCCGGTCGCCTTTCTCGACTCCCCGCGCCCGCAGCAGATGCGCGAGCTGATTGGAGCGTTCCTCGAACTGGCGATAGGTCAGCGTCCGGTTCTGAGCCCAGACGGCGGTCTTTTCCGGAAACCGGCTGGCCGTTTCACTGAGAAGTTGCTGAAGAATGTACGCCATGTGATTTCCCCCGTTGGAATGGACCTGCGCTGGGTTAGAGCCCTGAGTCAGAAGTTCGTTGATGAAGTCAGCCCGCGGAGCGGGCGAAAGATTGTGGCCCACGGCGTGAGCCGTGGATAAGTGCGCCCTCCCTCACCCAAGGCTTACGCCCTGGGCTACGATCTTGCACCCCTAGTGGGGCTCGGGAACGGTCGGCGCTCCAGACAATTCATTCGACGAACTTGAGTAACACGACATTAGAGCCCCATAAACCCGGCGATGATGGACTTCTGAATCTCCGAGGTTCCTGAATAGAGCTTGCCCGCAATGGCATCGCGGAGATCCCGCTCCATCTGATATTCCGTCATGTAGCCGTAACCGCCATGGATCTGGATGGCATCCAGGCAGGTTTGGATGCAGGCCTCGCTGACGTACAACTTGGACATGGAGGCCTCGCGCAGGGCATGTTTACCGGTCTTCTTGAGCCAAGCCGCCTTATACAGGATGAGCTTCGCCGTTTCGACCCGGACCGCCATATCCGCGACCCGGTGGGCCACGGCGGGAAAACTCCCGATGGACTTCCCGAACTGCTGCCGTTCCCGGGCGTAACGCACCGAGGTTTCGAGCAGGCGCTGCATGGTTCCAACGTGACCCGCCATGATGCAAATGCGCTCCCACTCCATCGAAGCTGTAAAGACTGCGGCCCCTGACCCCTCCTTACCCAGCACGTTCTCCACGGGGACTTCACAATCCTGGAAGTAAAGTTCCGCCATGGGCGAGGTGCGCAGGCCCATCTTGTGGAGCTTCTTGCCGACGGAGAGCCCGGGCGCACTCCGATCGATGAGGAATGCCGTGACCCCGGCCGGATTCATGGCCGGATCGACGTTGGCAAACGCGATGACCAGGTCGGCATACTCCGCGTTGGTAATGAATGTCTTGCTGCCGTTCAGCACGTAGCGGTCGCCCTTCCGTTCGGCGCGGGTCTTCAGGCTGTAGGCGTCGGACCCGGCCATGGGCTCGGTCATCGCGCCGATTCCCACCCATTCGCCGCTCACGAGCTTGGGCAGGTAGTGTTTCTTCTGGGCCTCGGTGCCGAACGACATCAAGGGAATCTCCGAGGTCCACATGTGGGCATTGATCGAAAAGATCAGGCCGTTATCCTGGCAGCCATAACCGAGGGCTTCGAGCGCGCAGACCGTGGTCAGGATATCCGCGCCCCCGCCGCCGTATTCCTGCGGCACAGGAAGGCCCTGGATGCCTATCTGGGCGCACTTCTTCCACCCCTCCCGTGAGAACTCCGAGTCGTGGTCCCTCTCGATCAGGTTATCGTTGAGTTCCTGCCGGGCGAACCGCGTGATTTCGTTTCGTAGTGCTTGCTGTTCTTCCGTCCATGAAAAGTCCACAGATATCGCCTCGCATGATGGGTATTTTTCCGGGGCCGCAGGTGTTGAACTGCCCCGATTTCGAACGCCGCCTCTCGCCCAACCTACTCTCGGCCAACCGGCGGCCGGTTCACTGCAATCGCGCCAAAGTTTCTCGAGCCTGCTCGGCGTCCGCGCCCGCCAGGCTCAGGCGGAGGGCTGAGTTCAATTCCTGCCGCCCTTTATCTTTCTGTCCACTCGCAATCAAGTCCAAGCCCAGGTGGTAGTGATAAACGGGGTGGCTCGGGGCTTTCTGAACGCATTCCTGGAACAAGGGCAGGGCCGCAGAATACTGGCCGCTCTTGTACTGCACCCACCCCAGGGTGTCGGTAACGGAGTCGAGTTCGGGGAGCTGTTGCCGAGCCCGGCGCGCCAAGTCCAAAGCAGCGTTCAAATTGACGCCTTCCTGGGCGTAGACCCAGGCCAGATTGCTGGCGGCCACCGCGAAGTCCGGATCGACCGCAAGCGCGCGCTGGAAATACTTCTCCGCTGTGGCCAGATCTCCCTTATCCAAATACAGGTTCCCGACCATGGCTATCAGGGCCACGAAGCGCGGCTGCAATTCGAGCGCTTCCTGGTAATGGCGGATGGCACGATCCGTCTCACCGGTTTTCTGGTAAACCTCCCCCAGGCTCAGATAGGCTCGCATGAGTTTCGGGTCGATTTGAATGGCCCGCTCGAACTCCGCCTTGGCCGCGTCATATTCCTTCCCGGCGCTATAGACCAAGCCAAGAAGCAAGCACGCCTGGGCGCTCGTGGGGTTGGCCGCAAGGTACTGCTTCAGGCGGTCCACCGCCTTGGCTCGCCCCTTCGTCTGGGCGTCCAGCTCGACCAACTTGCTCAGGACCGGGATGGACTGTGGCTCGAGCCGCAAGGCGCTCTCGAGCTCCTGGTAGGCGACATCAGTTTTGTGTTCCCCAATGGAGCAGAGCGCCAGGTTAAAAAGCACCTGGGGATTGCGAGGAGCATACTGCTGGGCGACCGTGAACTGCTGCCGCGCTTCGGGGAAGCGGCCTTCGCGAAGGTAGGCAGTCCCCAGGAGGATGCGTTCGGACGGGTCCGAGGGCCGGAGGGACACACACCGGCTGGCCGGTTGGATGGCGACCCCCCTTTCCCCGCGCGAGAGCTCCACCTCCGCCAGACTGTGCCACGCCGGAAGCAGATTCGGGTCGATCTCGGTCGCCCGGCGGAATTCGCTCTCGGCCTGCTCCGTGTTCTGGTTGCGCCACTGGACGAGGCCCAGGTAGTAGTGCGCCTGAGGCGAGTTCGGGGCCATCGCCAGTTGCTGGCGCAGTTCTGTAGTGGCTTCCTCGATCTTCCCCGCAGACAGCAGCATCCGCCCGCGGGCGATATGGGCGGTGAGGTTCGTGGAATCTTTTTGCAGGATCTGCCCGTTTAGCGTCCGGGCGCCTTCCAGATCTCCCCGGCCGAGGTACAGGTCAACCAAGCGCTCCTTCAAATCCACTCTTTCGGGCGCCATCATCAGAGCGTGCTTGTAAGCAGTCTCCGCCAAATCCAGATTCTTGCGGCCCAGGTAGAGGTCTCCGATCGCCAATTCCGCTTCCACCGACTTCGGTTGACTTTCCCGCAGACTGTTCAAAGCCCCTTCCCCGAGCTGCTCCTTACCCTCGGTGAAGAACAAATCGGCTAGATTGAGATAAAGTGAGGGGTTGTCAGGATTGTTTTTTACGCCCTCGCGTAACACCCCTTCCGTTTCCACCAGGCGATGCTGCTGGCGATACAGGNNGCGCAACCGGGCGATTTGCTGAAACGCCTCACGGGCTTTTTCTTTCTGGCCGCTTCCCACCAGCGCCGCGCCCCGCAATTGGTAGGCGGGCGCGTTCGAGGCATCGGCGCGCAGGATGATCGCCGCCTCTTTCTCAGCATTCTGGAAATCGCGCGCGTTGAGGTAGACTTCCCCCAGTTGGGCGTGGGTCGGCAGATCCTTGGGATCGAGCTCCAGCGCTAGGTTGAAGGCCCCAGCGGCTTCCGGCCATTGCTGCAGTTGGCAGTAAGCTTGGCCCAGACGCCGGTAGGTTTGAACCGAACGAGGATCAAGCTGCAGCGCGTTCCGGTACTGAACCGTTGCCTCCGCGAATTTGCCTTGCTGGAAATAGCGTTCCCCGCTTTGGAGATAGCCACGCTCCTCCCGCTGCGCATTATGTCTGCAACCCGGCGCCGCAAGCAGGCCGAGAAGAATCACCAAACCCGTTTGTCCCCTTACCTTGAGCATGCTTTCGCCCCTTTGAATCTTCACTTTATTTCGGAATAAGCCCATCCAGTTTTTCCAGGACCACGGCGGCAAACTGGACCGTGCGATCATCGGCTTCCGTCCCGGTGATCGGAGCGTTAATGCGAACCAGGGCAGAATCCGTGCGATGCAAATGAATCGCATCAACCACCATGGCGATCTTGGCCTGGTATTCGCTGGCAATAATTCGCCCATGCGACTGGTACCAGTAAAGGACCATCTGCCGTTGCAAGCCCTTCTGGACCACATATTGATTGACCATGGCCGACCCCCCGGTGGGGGTTTTCAGCCCCAGACGACCCGCGCTCACGGGCTGCCACCCGGAGCCGGGCAGACAGTTCTGCGGTGAATGGATCGCCTCATTGGTGCGCTGGCTCTTGTAGTAAGCGATGTACAGGCCGATCGGTGCGCCATCTTCCCCGCGATAGACCCGGCTCAGGTAATCATCGACCGCCAGGGCCTTGACGACGCGATCCTCGAAGGGTGCGTCTACGCCGTGCCATGCACCAAAGGAGAGTGGCAGCGTGGCCAGCGGCCTGGACAGATTAATGTCGCGGCCGTGGGGGAGGAAATGGAAGCCCACCGTGGCGCCCAGCAAGGTTAACGACATGCACCAGAATCGCCCCTTCTCTATCATAATTTTCCGTACTTTCTCCAAAGGCGGCGTGTCCAGACACTCACCCCGTGCAGGGCGAACACCGACACGATGGCAATTAGAAAGACCACCACACCGGAAATCGGGTGCAAAACCCCGTCCACCGTCTCGGCTCCCCGGTAATGCGCCATCAAGGCCGTGAGTACGACGCGGGTTCCGTTGCTCAAGATGGCTACCGGAACCATGGCCAACCCCAGGAAGGTGCGAACGATCAGGCTGCGCTCTGCCAAATAGGCATACCCGAGTGCGAATGCCAGAAGCGACATCAGGGAGCGAATCCCGCTGCAAGCCTCCACAACTTCCAGAGTGCAATGCGGAAGGATGAGCAGATTCCCTTCGCGGAGCACCGGCACTATTCGAATCGCTCTCAGCGCGCCTGTGGCGAACCAGGAGGATATGAGCTGCAGCGGAAAAACCACGCGATTGTAGATGATTGCGGGGGGCGGAATCATCAGAAGAAGGAAGCTAAGGGGAAAGATTAACAGCCGTACGTATGCCCCACCCCAGAAATAGAGGATCAGACCGACAATGATCAGCACGAGCGAAATCCGGGTCAGAAACAGCTCCGCCCCGATGCTCCCGAGAAACAGCAACCCGATCGCGCCCAGCACCACCCCGAGGCCGGCGAAACTCGGCCGCCTCTCCAGGCGCGCTAAACGGTCGCGTTTCCGCCAGACCAGATATGCCGAGAAAAAGGGAATTGCGAAACCGTGAGAATAGTTCGGGTCCACGATGAATTGGCTGGCCAATCGGCCCAGCACGGGGGCGTAGAGCAGAATGACCACCAGCACCAGAAATAACGCGCGCCAAAGCCCTTCGCCCGCCCACGGGCTGGGCGCAGGTTGCGAAATTGGCAGTGGACGGCTGGTTGACGAGGACATGCTTGATCCTGAAATACCCTAAAGCTTGCGGTCAACTAAAGCGGACGAATCTGCGCGTGGCAAGATGCAGTTTCTCTCCCGTTGCCTTTGACAAGCCAGAGGCCAACCTTGCATTTCCTCTGCTTGATTTGGGAGTCCAAGCCAGAAGGCTTACCTTGGTCGGGGAGCCTGCCAGAGCAGTGGTGCTACTCCAGGGCATACCTCAGGGCGACTGAGCACACAGCCCATCCATCGGCTTGTGCCGTGACCCTCTCCAAACCCTGCAACCCAGGGGCACTTCATCCCCCGCAGGCTACTCGAAGCGGCGGGCCGCAACTGTGTTGAATTTGTGATGACGTCGCGAGGCTGAGTTCCCGGTTGGAAGGAGGTGGGGGCCATGCGCACTCACCCACCACAAGTGCAGAAGGCACGCTCGGCGACCGGTGACCTTTCCTGCCGCCGAGCGTGCGCACCTTGGCTAGTTCCCCCGTCAAGCGCCTTGACTAGTCCTAGGCCGCATTGCGGCGAAAGCGAGCTCGCAGGATTCCGCCGGCCAGTAAGAACCCTGCTCCCAGCAAGAAAACCGAAGCAGGCTCGGGTGTGGGCGCTACAGTGCCCGCCCCGTATTGGGTCGATATCGTGCTCCCGACGTTCCCGCTGCCCAGCAGCGAATTCAAATAACCGGGCACGGAGCCGTACGTCAATTGGAGCGACATTCCCGGCTTGAAATCCAGCGTCCCGCCGGTAACCGTCACAAAGGCGTTCAGGACATAGCGATCCTGCCCATTGCTCACGGCCGGAGGTACCTGGATGAACTCTACCAGGTTAAGCACCCCCGACAGCTCATTGACGCCCTTATAACTATAGCTGAAGGTCATGTCGCTGCTGTTGTTGACAGCCTGCCACACCCCGTTGAGGGGATCGACAAGCTGCACCTCCATGTTGGCAGGCGTATTGATCGTGTACTGCCCCTTGGACGCCAGTAGCCCAACTCCAAAACCCACTCCCGACAGTGCGCAATTCCCACCGCTGCACGATCCCAAGTCAAGCGATATCGAATCTATGCTGCCCGTCCCCGTCAATACCGTCTTCTGGGGGGCAGCACCCAAAGTGATTTCGTTGGGGTTGCCACCGATTATGGTGATTAACGTTGACGTCGCCGCGGCAGGCAACGCCCCCAAGGCCAGTACCGCTAAACCAAACATCGTCAGAGCGATTCTCTTCCTTACCATTTTTCCTCCAGTTTGGTCACTTCATCGTATCCCGAGCCAAAATGCCGGAAAAAATCACCCGCCGCGGAAGGAACTAAAACTCTTCTGCATCCAGCCTAAAATTGTAAACTTTGCCCTGAGGAGCTGACACTATGTCACGGTCGCATCGACATGTCAAGCACAATTATTTGAGCTTGGATTTTCGTGACCGTGACCTCATTGGGGCCCCCACAAGCAAGGTCCCCGGAAAACCCACCGCAGGGGAGCTCGCGGCAGGCACGGGACCTGCCTTGGGAAAGCCCCCCGTCCAGCGCTAGTGTCATCCTTGCGAAACGGTGCGGCGGAAACGAGCTCGTAAGATCCCGCCGGCCAGCAAGAACCCTGCCCCCAGCAAGAAAACCGAAGCAGGCTCGGGTGTGGGCGCTACAGTGCCCGACCCGTAATAGGCCTTGATCGTACTCCCGACTTTCTCACTGCCCAGCAGGGAATTCAAATAGGCGGGCACGGCGCCGTATGTCAACTGGAGCGCCATTCCCGGCTTGAAATCCAGCGTCCCACCGGTAACATTGACGACGGCATTCAGTACATACCGATCCTGTCCATTGCTCAGCTTGGGAGGTCCCTGGATGAACTCAACCAGGCTAAGTACCCCCATCAGCTCCGTGGTACCCTTGTAACTGTACTTGAAGGTCATGTCGTTGCTGTCGTCAAGGACCTTCCACACCCCGTTGGTGGGGTCGGCAAGCTTTACGTCCAGGTTGGCAGGCGTGTTGATAGAGTACTGCCCCTTGGACTTGAGTAGCCCAACTCCAAAACCCGCTCCCGACAGGATGCATTTCCCACCTTTGCACGATCCCAGGTCAAGCGTGAGCGAATCTCCGCTGCCCGTACCGGTCAACACGGTGCTCTGGCTGGCCGCAGCCCCCAAAGTAATCTCGTTCGGGTTGCCATTGAGTATGGTGATTAACGTTGACGTCGCCGCGGCGGGCAATGCCCCCAATGCCAGTACCGCTAAAACAAGCATCGTCAGAGCAATTCTTTTCCTTACCATTCTTCCTCCAGTTTGATCACTTCAACGCGCCCCGAGCCAAAATGCCGGAAAAATCACCCGCCGCGAGAGGAGGTGCAACTTTTGCACATACAGCCTAGGTTTGTAGTATTTGCCCCACGAAGAGGTGGGACTACGCCGCGACAGCACTGTACATATTTTAGGACAATTATTTGAGGAAGTATTTTCGTGCCCGTGACCTACTTGGGGCCCCCAAGCAAGGGAAAACACACTGAAGGGGGGCTCGTGGCAGGCACGGACCTGCCTGGGGAGAGCCCCCCGTCCAGCGCTAATCTCATCCATGCGAAACGGGGCGGCGGAAACGAGCTCGCAAAATCCCGCCGGCCAGTAAGAACCCTGCTCCCAGCAAGAAAACCGAAGCAGGCTCGGGAGTGGGCGCTACCGTGCCCTGCCCGTATTGGGTCGATATCGTGCTCCCGACATTCCCGCTGCCCAGCAGCGAATTCAAATAGCCGGGCACGGCGCCGTACTTCAATTGGAGCGACATTCCCGGCTTGAAATCCAGCGTCCCGCCGGTAACCGTGACAAAGGCATCCAGGACATAGCGATCCTGCCCATTGCTCAGGCTGGGAGGTACCTGGATGAAATCCACCATGTTTAGCACCCCCGACAGCTCATTGGTGCCCTTATAACTGTAGCTGAAGGTCATGTCGTTGCTGCTGTCCATAACCTGCCAAACCCCGTTGACGGGGTCGGTAAGTTGTACGTCAAGGTTGGCAGGCGCGCTGAAAGAGTACTGCCCCTTGGACGCAAGTAGCCCAACTCCAGTACCCACTCCTGACAGCGTGCAATTCCCACCGCTGCACGATCCCAGGTCAAGCGATACCGAATCTGAGCTGCCCGTACCGGTCAACACCGTGTTCTGGGTGGCAGCTCCCAAATTAATTTCGTTGGGGTTGCTGAGTATGGTGACCAACGTTGACGTTGCCGCGGCAGGCAACGCGCCCAATGCCAATACTGCTAGAACCAGCAATGGCAAAGCGATTTTTCTGTTTGTCATTTTGCCCTCCGTTGTATTCACTCCAACAAGCCGAAATGATAATGAGCGGAAAAATCGCCTGCGGCCACACGAATTCCAGCCCCGCGTCTCTAGCCTAAAATTGTAGTTGTTGCCCTGAGAAGATGAACTAGGGAACCACAACTGTATCGTGCGCTTCCAGCTTAATGTTCTGAGCGAGATTCTTACCGCTTATGACTTCCTTATAGTTGAAGCGCAGCCGTGCGGAACGCCCGTCAGCCCCGGTGCGCAATATGCAAATGCTCTTCACCTTCGCGTACTCAAGAGGCCCACCGGCTTGCGCGATAACATCCAAAACCGTCATGGGTGTTTGCAGCGCGTAGGAACCGGGCTTGGCCACCTCGCCCACCACCACGACCCGCTGACTCTTCACTTCGTGGACAATGACGGTGACTTCCGGATCCGACAGATACTCCTCCAGGTGCTGACCAATCGCATGTTGGAGCTGCTTCGGGGTGAGCCCGCTCGCCACGACTTCCCCGACCAGGGGCAGCGAAATCTTCCCGTCCGGACGCACCGCCACGGTCTGCGAGATCTCCGGCTCCTTCCAAACATTAACCGCCAGCACGTCGTCAGGACCGATGACAAAGTCACTACCCGGAGAGGCCTTCTCCATGGATGGGCCCGGAGCGGTCTGGATTGTCTTCGCGCCCTTTCGGGCGGTTTTTTTCGCCGAGACCGACGGCGATGCACTGCGCGTGCTGTCTTCGCCCGCCGTTGCCCACGCGGAATTCACTCCAAGAACCAAGCAAACCACGATCGTTAAACGCCCTAGCTTTTCACCCATTGTTCGCGACTTCCACCTTCCCTTATTTCGAATCCGGTCCATCTTGAACTGACCCATTTACCAGAACCTTGTCCGACTTCGTTCGCTGAGTGCGTGGCTCCGCCGTCAGAGACCCATCCGTCGGTCCCACTTGCTGGCCCCACACCTATCAAGGCCGCGAACCCAGACTCTAAGCCGCCGGCCACATGCCGCTTTTCCAGCTTCTTTGGCTTATGTTTATAGC
>PMYF01000464.1 GCA_003171295.1 Acidobacteriota bacterium
ACCCGGCGCGCCGACCCACGAAAAAGTTTCCACGCGTCCGGATACAAACTTGCCGTCAGCCCCACCACCATCCAGGTGAGCAGCCCCATGAGCAGCGGTATGACAATCACGCTGACGACCATCAGCACGTGGAAGCTCATTAGTGGAACCGACGTGTCGTAGTTGCGGTCAAACAAGGGAATCTGATTCAGCGTTGCGAGCAGCATCAAAGCGGCGGCCACCACTCCGAACTTTGCCGAGCGTTTCCAGGGCACCTGTCCGGAGCGGACTTGATTGACAAAGAGAATCAATCCCGCGGACACCAGGCAAAAAACCATCAGGTAGGAAACGCCCCGCAGAACCACGTTGCTGAGATGCGTGGCGCGCTCGGCGCGCTCCCATTCTTCCGGTAATTTGAAGGAACGCGAGAACCCTACCACCTGGTCCCCGGCAAGGTCCACTTCCAGGCGATAATGTGCGTCACCCACGTTGCGGGGATCGCCCGCCTTGGCCTGCCAGACCAGCGTGTAGTCTTCGCGAGCTTTGCGTTTGCTCGCCTCGGAGGTCTGCAATTCGAAGTCCTCCAGACGATATCCGTGCTCCCGCACCGCCTGCGCCGCCAGTTCCCGGGCTTGGTCAGACGAGAGCGCGGCGCCGGGCGCGTCTTCGGCAAGCAGATGGCGCGACCCAAAAACTTCTCCCGAAGATGGATCGATGAAGACCAGGTATTCCTCCTTCTGCAGGGGGCGGAAATAGCGAACCTGCCACAACGCCAGGCGCGTGGCCTGGCGGTAAATCTGGTCGGTTTGCTCGAGGGACTTGCGCTCCGCCAGATAGTGGAGCGCCAAGGGGTCAATGTTGTCGTCAATCCAGACGACGTGCCGGTAAGTGGCGGGGTCGACCTGACGCTCGCGCAGAAAACTGTCGGCAATGCCCAGGGCATTCTTCCGCGATTGGCGCAGGACAATCCCTTTTCCAAATTCATAGACTGGGAGGAATGCCAGGGCGATAAAGATCAATGCCAGGGCGCCAGCCAGCCATAGTCGTGACCGGGAAAGAGGCTGATAAACCAGAGGTGTTTCCCGAGGGGCCGAATCCTCGCGCGGGGGTCTCTCAACGCCTTCCGCGAAATTCATGAGTGCGCTTTCCTCAGTAAACGAGCCGGTCTTCCAGTACGCCCCAAGCGCCACGATGAGCGGAATGAGCATCACCCCCGCCGCCACCGCGCCTGACACCATCAGGTAATGATTGGGTGAACGAAGCAGCAGGAAGGCCGTATAGAGCGCGTCCACCGAGTAATGCCAGATCAGGGTGGCCAGGATCCCAAAACGTAACATGACCAGGCCAATCAGCACGCCGCCCAATCCCACTTCCAGGCCGCGGATGAAAAAGGGTTGATTCGGATAGGCCGAATGCAGAAATCCCCAGATGAAGGCGGAGAGCACGACGGCCAGCGTTCCCGATTTCAGGAACCTCCGCAGGAAGGGAATGGCGAAAGCACGGAATTGGATCTCCTCGGAAACGGCCGGGAAGAATCCAATGAAGAGGACCGTAACCCAGGGGAAACGGGTATTCAGCAAATCCGTAAAGGGGACATCCACGGGCGCCCACGCACCCAGTTTATTAGCGGCAAGATAGAATACGGTCTGGTAGGCAAAGAAGAAGAAAGTGAGCGCAATGCCCACCACGTTCGCCAGGAGGAAAGATCGTGTGCGCAGCCCCTGCCAACTAAAGTAACGGCGGAGGGAGAGGAACTTTGGGAAAGCTTCGCGATAAACGGGCTCCGAACTGGCCAGCAGCAGGAAGATGGCTGCCCCCAGCGCCAGCGCGGCCAGCAGGTTGTCGCGCACGTAGCTGCTCACGAAGCTGGAATACGGATCCGTGGTGCGATAGCCGAATTCGGCGAGCGAGAAGGTGTTCAACTGGCCGAGGAAATAGAGCAGTGAGGCGACCGCCGCAAACCCCGACGCGAGGCGAATGGGCACATCGCGGTCACGCAGGCGCTGGATAAGGATAACCAGCGCGGCCACGCAAAGAAGAATCCAGAAGACTTCATCCACTTCCTGGGCGGAGAGGTTCCGGGAGCGCAGATTTTCGTAGTTGCGCGTCCAACCTTCGGGAACCTTGATGAATTCCCGGAAGCCCGCCACCTGGTCGCCGTCCACCTCCGCTTCCAGGCGCAAGCTGCCTTCCCCCAATTCCACGTTTTTCCATTTCCAAGTGAAGGAATGATCGGTTCGCGCGTCTCGTTTCTGGGTTTGCGTCTCGACGAATTCCAAATTCGCCAGGTCGAGCCGCATGACCTCGATCAGAAACTTCTCGGCGATGCTGCGAGCCCCCGCAGCGTCCAGGTTCGCGCCGGGCGCCGATTCCAGGAGTTCGTGATTGAAGCCCACGACCTCGCCCGCGGGACTGATGTCCACCCGGAATTCCTCTTTCTGCTGCGGCCTGAACCAGCGATGCGACCAGCGCCACAGGCGGACAGGGCCGCGTGTCAGGGTGTTCATACGCCCCAGTCCCTGGGTGCGCTCCAGATAGACCTTGGCGTCGTCGTCATAGTCAAACACCGCGGCGTGCCGGTAGCCCTGCACGCTCCAGCCGCGTTTCGCCAGGAATTCCTGGGCCATCGGTATGGAATCGTCCCGATTCACGCGAAACTCAATCGCCGCTTCGGGAAAGGCATGGGAGAAGTACTTCACGCCGACCGCCAGCGAGATGGCCGACAGCAACACCGCAATCGCGATTACGCGGCGGTCGCCAGAAGTCAATGTGGTTGACATGAATTCCTCTTCTCTACAATGCAAACGCCCAGAGCAGGGCCGATTATACCCGTAGTCAGCCCATTCCCACGACCGAAGCAAGGGCGCCGGAGATGGTGGACCAACCTCAGGACAACTCCTTCACCATAACCCATGCGGCCGTTCCGTCGGCGTAATAGTTCTCCACTTCATCCACCTTTCGGTAACCGCGCCCTTCGTAAAAACGCTGCGCCCCCAGATTGTCCTGGGCGGTTTCGAGACCGATCAGAACCAAGGCGTGGTCTTTCGCCCACCGCTCGGCAGCATCCATAAGGAGCGCACCGACGCCCCGGCGCCGCCAGGCCGCGACGACGTCGATGGTGACGATATGCATTGTCTTGCGGGGTTCGCGGTTGGCGATGAGAAAACCGACGATCTCCCTGGCTTCCTCCGCCACCCAGGTTTGGGAATTCCGGTGTGCGATAAAGCGCTCCAGTTCCTCGCGCGAATAGGAAATCCCCGGAGCAAAGCAAGCTTGATCGATTTCGTATAACTTCTCGAAGTCCGCAGAACGGAAGGAGCGCAGACGCATGGAGTGACTCACGCCGGGAACGAGGGGGGCCCAGCGACCCGCCCCTTCTATGCATTCATTCTCCCGACCCCGCAACGACCTCCAGCAGCCGGTCGATATCGGTCTCGTTATTATAGAGGTACGGCGAAACCCGGATCACGCCCTGACGTAAGCTCACCGCGATGTGCTGGGCGCGGAGCTTCCGATGCAGCTCCGTGGTCGCTTCCGGCGGGGAGGCCTGGAACCCTAGAATCGTCGATTCGTGGCCGGGCCACGACGCCGCCGAGAGAGTGCAGCCCTGAGCGCGCAACCCCACCGCCAACCGGTCCAAAAGCCGCCGGCAATGCGCGTACGCAGCCCTGGGGGTGACTCCCTCCAGAAACTCCAGGGACGCATCCAGGCCTTGCAGATTGATGAAATTTCCGGTTTCACCGGAATCAAAGACGCGCGCGTCGTGGATCAGGCGGAACTGTTCTCTGGGAAGCGAGTCGAAATCCTCAGCGCCCTCAACCGAGTACCAGTTGAT
>PMYF01000790.1 GCA_003171295.1 Acidobacteriota bacterium
TGAAGCTTCATCTGCTGTTGGACTACCAGGGCCATCTGCCGGCCTTTGGAGTCGTCACGGAAGGCAAAAAGCATGAGATCCAAGTCGCTCGCGAGATCGATTTCACCCCCGGGACAACCCTGGTGATCGATCGTGGCTACATGGATTATCAGTGGTTCGTGAAGCTGACCCAGCAAAAGGTGCACTTCGTGACCCGCCTGAAGGAGAACGCCGACTATGGGGTTGTGGAGAAGCGTGAACTCCCTCACCGCCGCGGGGTGTTGCGTGACGAAGTGATCTTTTTCTTCCAGCTGGCACAAGCGGGCGTGGAATGCTTTTTCCGCCGCATTGAGTTCTACGACGAGGAGCAAGAGCGGGTGTTGGTGTTCTTGACGAACAACCCCGTGTGGTCCCCGGCCACGATCGCGGCGCTGTACAAGCAACGCTGGCAGATCGAGCTGTTTTTCAAGGCGCTCAAACAGAATCTGAGGGTGAAGACCTTCGTGGGGACTTCCGCGAACGCCTTGAAAATCCAGATCTGGACGGCGCTGATTGCCATGCTGCTGATCAAATATCTGCAACTCCGGGCTACCTTCGGCTGGTCCCTGTCGAATTTGGTGGTCTTGTTGCGCCAGCAATTGTTCGTCTACCGTGACTTGTGGATCTGGTTGAACAATCCCTTCCAGCCACCGCCGGCACCCGTCTCCGTACCCCAGCAATTGCAGTTGGCGCTTCCTTAAGGGGGCTTCAAACTTGGACAGCAGCCGAGAGCCCATGACTAAAAAGCTTCGCCAGGAGACAAAAGCAGACAGCCGAACTTAGACAGCACAGTACGAAAGCACTGAAATCCAGGCGGTGAACCTGCTCCAGGGCAGACACCACACAGCTCAATTTTGTCCACAATTTCAGACGATCCGAGCCAGATCCTCAGCTAATTTGGACAGCATTGTCATCAACGCTACGTGTAGCGGGCGTTCCGTGTCGCTTGGGGTGTATGGACGGAGCCACTCTGGAAGCACCAACTGAGGGCCAGCAACGAGAGGCTGGATTTATAAGTGAGGAATTACAGTGTGTGCAAATAGAGGTCGCGGTAAGGACGTTGGTTGCCCACCGCCCCAACCGCGACCGAAGTTGAAAGGGCTTGACTAAGGCTAGGGACTGGCGACGTGATTCACAACCTCGAATCAGTCGCTAGCCAGACCGAAGTCGGCGCAGTCGCCGAAACGCGACGATCCCAACTGAACTTGCTCACTGGGATGCTGAGCTCATTTCCTAGAAGAGTCACTTCGTTGGGGGATGCTGCGGAGTATCTGGAGGGCCTTTTGTGCATCGGCGTCATTGGAATCAATCCGCAAGGCTGTCTCGAGCTCGTGTTGGCCTGCTTCAATGTCGCCCTTGCGAGCATAGATCAGTCCCAGGTTTCGATGCAGGACCGGGAGCTGTTGGCATTGTCCACAAGTTTTGATGGACTCTTGAAGCTGCTCGACCGCCTGGGACCAATTATGAGAGTTAGCGGCCTCCAAGGCAAAATTGTTGAGCGTCTGCACTCTGTCCGATAATTGCCGGGTCTTTTCCAGCGTCTCGAAACGCTCCATGTAGGCCTTGGCTTGTGGATCATTTTCCTTGGCCAGGGTGCGAGTTAGGTTGTATAAAGAGGACGAATTCTGTGGATCCAGTTTGACGGCGGTTTTCCAATGGTCGATTGCCGCCTGGGTATCACCTGCCCGCAGCAGAGCCTGAGCCAGCATTGAGTGGGCTTCAGTGTTTTCGGGGTCCACCGCAACGAGCTGTTCCAGCACCTCCGTGGCACGCGGAGATGCGGCCAGAACCACAGCGAGGAGATAAAGGGCGGCTGGGTAATCCGGCTGCAATTTGCAGGCTGTTTCGAGAAAGGGTTGTGCCTCCTGGCGGTGGCCCAGATCGTATAGCACTCGACCTTTGTTGTAATACGCTGCAACGGAATTCGGGTTGAGGCGTATCGCCTCGGAAAACTCCTTCAGCGCCCCCTGTAAATCATATTGGTCTGCCAAGGCAATCCCGAGATTCAAGTGAGCATTAGGAGCGCCCGGATTTAAGGAGATTACCTTTCGAAATGCCGCGACGCTCTCTTGGGGATGCCCCATTTTGCCTTCGATCATGCCGAGGGCTGTTAAGGCGTCGATGTTATTTGAGGAGATCTTCAATGCCTCTTGGATCTGTTGATCCGCCGCAGGAAGATTTCCCCGCTGTGCCGCCACCAAGCCAAGATTAACCAGGGCTTTGGTGTAGCCAGGATCATTCTCCGCCGCTTGCCGGAATAGAGCACTGGCTTCTGAATCCTTATCCTCCCGATTGTAAAGGACGCCAAGATTGTTCTGCGCCTCCGCAAACTTGGGGTTAATGTCCAGTGCGGTACGAAATTCCCTCTCTGCTTCTCGGAGCTTGTCTTCTGACAGGTACTCGAGCCCGAGGTCGTTATGGGCGTTTGCCATTTTGGGGTCAAACACAAGGGTTTTTGTCAGCGCCTCCTTTTCGCCCTCTGTGTCCCCCAATTTGGCAAGTGCCACTGAGAGATTGTAGTGCCATTGGGCATTGGTGGGGTCAAGCTGGACAGCCTTTCGGTAGGCCTCCGCAGCTTCGCGAGTCTCCCCGTCTTGTAAGAGCCGATTGGCCTCGTTGTTGACGTTTCCGGCAGTATGCGCCAAATCTTTCTGCTCTTTCAGTCCTCGGAACACTTGCATTTCGTGCTCGGAGTCGGCCATCTCACGCTTCTTCCGCAATAGAAGAGCAAGTTGGTAATGCGTGTCGCCGAAATCGGGATTGATTCGCTCTGCCACTTTAAGTTGTTCGATGGCTTCGTCGGTTCTTCCCACCTTTGCCAAAAGGGATCCGAGATCATAACGTATTTCGTAATCGTCGGGCTTTAAACGTTTTGCATGCTCCAGCGCCTCGACACCCTTATCGAGTTGGGACAGGCCAATGTAAGCCGAGCCCAGCAGGTGAAAGCCCTGTGCGTCATGGGATTGATCATGCGTGTAAGTACTAAGATATGAGACTGCCTTGGAGAACTGCCCAGCCTCTACGAGGACCTTGGCGAGTGAATAGCGTGCCTCCTCATAATGGGGATCAATCCGCAAGGCTGCTTCAAAGTTGGCAATCGCCTTAGCGTATCCGACGGAAGGACCTTTCCTGGCATACGCGGTAGCCAGATTGAAATATGGGTCCGCAGTGCCGGGATGTGATTTGATCACATCTTCCAGCGTCTTGATGGCTAGATCAGAATCACCGTTTTCTGCCTGAGCCACCCCGAGCGTCGAGCGGAGTCGCTCCTCTAGTTCCGGTGGCGGTGAGGACTTCAAGGCGTCTTCTAAACAGACCGTGGCGGCCTGGTAGCGCTTTTGGGCAATCAGAACTTGTCCAAGGTTGAGCGCGGCAACCGCAAATCCAGGTTCGATTTTGAGCGCAGTCTTGAATTCTTGCGTCGCGTCCTCGAGCTTTCCTCGTCCCTGCAAAACGGTCCCGAGCACATTATGAGCGACCGCCAAGTCCGGTTTCTGCTGGATTAAGATGTGGAGGTGCTCGACTGCCTTTCTCTCCTCGCCCGCTTGCAGTAGTGCTAGCACCAAGTTTTGACGGGCACGCCAGTCTTGGTTGTCAAGGCTGAGAGCTTGCTCGAGAGCCAAAATTCCACAACTTAGCTGGTTCTCCTCAGCGTAAAGAACCCCGAGAGTGCTATACGCTTCCGCCGTGGGATGACTGGTAATCGTCGTCAACAGATCCCTGATGTGTGGGTTTTGCTTGCCAACGCGTTCGCAAGAAGTCGGAAGGACGTGGGATTTCCCGACGGGAGGAGCCTGCGGAAGCGGAGAGCACTGGTTCGTCCTTCCTCCGTGGATAATCGCTCCCAGCGCGAAGAGCAAAGAACACGCGCGCGAGCGCCTGCGCTGAATCATTCGCGGAGCCTCATAGTCGAATCCATCGAGCACAAGGCGCTTTTAGGACAACTCGCCCTCGGTTCGAGGTTGAACTGCGGTTGCCCACCACGGGCTCATTCCTGGCCTTACCGGTTTGATCTCGCCACCGCCACATCCAACCAACTTCAATCCCAGAGGTTCGTTTCCATCGACCACCAGCCCAATTTTACTATGGAAATGGGTATTCAAAACAAAAAATGTTGTCGGCCTTTCTCGGGATGTCGACAGGACGGAAGGGGGACATTCACATTCAGTACGCCAGGAATGGGTCCGCCAAGGAGTGGATCCGGTATTGACAATTCCCCGTCACGGCACTAGCCTTGAACCCGCTGAAGAGGGTGAGTCTGGTGAGAGGCTGCAATTATCTATTTAGACTTGCGCTTGCCGGAATTCTTGGCTCAGCCATTTCTTCTGCTCAGCAGAATGGAGGTTCGCCCAATCCCCGAGATCTCATGCACCCAGGCGAACCTTCCCGGACCCCTAGCTACGGTATTTGGGATGACCGAGGTGTTGACCAGCTTGCCGGATCCTCAAGCCTACGCCAAAGGCAGGTGACGCTCCTTGACGAGATCGACAACCCTGGAGAGCGCAAGGCGCTTGCGGCTCTTTACGAAAAGCAGGATGCCTCGAGCCGTCTCAAGACTGCTGAGGAATTCCTGGAGCGCTACCCTGAATCGGCGTTTGTCTCGCAGGCGTTTGAGATTGCTGCCAAGGCATCCATTGATCTTGGAGATTACAAATCTGCCATCCGATTTGGACGTGAATCGTTGCATCTACTCCCCGAAAATCCCCTTTTGCTAGTGCCACTTGCCGACGTTGAGGTGAAACAGGGCGACACAGCAAGGGCCATCGAGGATGCGAAGTTGGCTCTCGAGTGCCTCGACCGGTTTATTGGCCCCGCCATCTACTCTGAAAGGGAATGGAAGTCCTTGGCAAGACAGTTGCGCGCCACTTGCAACTACGTACTGGGAAAGGCTGTTACGGTTCAGGCTGTCAACACAGTGGGTACTGAACGGCAACGCAAGCTCCAGGTGGCAGAAGAGTTTACGGAGAAGTCGCTGGACTTGAATCCCTCCGAAGCCACTACGGCCTACTTGCTGGGCCTGATCCGACTCGCTCGTGGCAATGCGCAGGGAGCCGCAGGGGCTTTTGCCATTGCCTGCCAGCAGGAAGGGCCGCTCAAGGCAAAGGCGTTACAGCACCTCCAAGCCATCTACGGGCAGGGGCCGTGGAAACCGCCGCAACAGAGTTTTCAAGCCTTTGGGCGAGAACTGGCCGCCACGGAAGTGAAGCGGGTGGAAACCAAGAGTAGGGAGGATTCCAAACCTGCTAGCGGCAAAGCGCCCTCTTTCGCGGGTTCCCAATCCTGCCAAAGCTGTCATCCGCGCGAATATGCAGGCTGGCAGAATACAGGCCACTCCAGAATGTTCCGTCCTTATGCATTTGAAAATGTTTTCGGAGATTTCGACAACGCCACATATATGGATGAGAAGGGGAAAATAGTGGCGCGGTTTACCCACAACGAGACTCAGCATTATGTCGACATCATGGATGGTTGGGGCAAATGGCACGGCTATCGCGTAGACTACACGATCGGGTCAAAGTGGCAACAGACTTACGCCACTCGCCTACCCGATGGGGAAATACAGGTCATCCCGCTCCAATACAATCGGGACCAGAAAGTCTGGTCGGCCTTTTGGAAGACGATTGACCCCGCCAACTCACTGCGTGCTGAGGTTACCAACTTCCCCAAGCTGAGTTTTGAAACAGCCTACCTAGCTCATTGCGGTCCATGCCATACAAGTCAATTGCGAGCTACCACCACAAGCTCGCCGGCGCCAAAAGACCTAGTTTGTGCTGAAGGGGGAATAAACTGCGAAATGTGCCACGGGGCCTGCGGGGACCATTTAGCGTCGATGCGGCAAGCCAGGCTTGGCTACAAGCCGCCACTCAAGCTCCAGGTGGAATACGGGAAGCTCGACAGCCGGGATTATGTCGCTATTTGTGGTCAGTGTCACCTGCAATCGGCACTGTTGAGTTTGGGTCCGGAAGGAGAAGTCAACTTTAGGCACTTCCCGGACACTTTCTATGAGCATTATCATAGCCGGCCCTACGGGGAGTTTGCGCTCCGAACCGTTTACAAGGATGGACGTTTTCGACCCGTCTCGTTCATCGTCGAGTCGTTTCTGCGCACGAAGTGCTATCAGAAAGGGCATGCGCAGTGCGGCTGTTGCCACGACTTTCATCCCTCTGACCCTAGCAATATTCGGGCGTTGAAATTCCTCGATGACCCTAACCAAATGTGTCTCCAGTGCCATCCGCAGTATGCAGTCGACCTGAAAGCACACACCCACCATGCTGCGAAGTCTGAAGGGAGTCGTTGCACAGCTTGCCATATGCCTAAGATCATGACGAGCGTAATGTTCAAAACGATGACCCACACCATTGATGACATACCGAGCGCGGAGATGACCGCCCGTTTTGGCCAAGGAAGTAGTCCCAACGCTTGTCTTATCTGTCACGTTGACAAAGACCTTGTGTGGCTCAAGAGGGAACTGAGTATATGGAATGTGCCTGAGGCGGGGAATGCAGGCACCGTGAGTGTTCAATGACATCCGGAGTACCGCGTATCCTCTTTCCCTGTGAGAGACGTGGAGTAGGGCAGAGGGGTTAATCGGCACAAAACCCTCTGGGCGTAACGTTTGTTTTGAGGAATCTAATTAACTTTAGCCCGGATGCATTCTAGGCAAGACATGCCTTCATTCTGTGTAGAAGACTTCTTTCATAGTGGCCTACCATTCCCCTTCCGCCCTGAGGCAATCGGTTGATGCGGCGGCTTCACAACGCACCACCACTCCTGTGTGGCAGGGATCTGCAGCCATCTTCGCCATGTTTGTATCGAAGTCATTGCCGACGTACCGAAGCATGCAAATATACGGGCGCGCATAATTAAAGGGACATGAAGGGCTTCTATATGGCATACTTCTCACAGGAGGAGTAGCCATGCTTCCTCGTCTGTTGCGATTGCACCCCAAGACCTATAGCCGGTTAGTCCAGTTGAGGAAGGAGGCTGAGCGCGATGGCGCTTACCGCGTGGCGAAACGCCTGCAAGCCGTCGTCCTGAATTCCGAAGGCCGAACCAGCGGCGATCTGGCAGGGATTCTCAAGGCGCCGCGCTCCAAGGTGTCCGAGTGGTTGGCGCGGTATCAGGCTCACGGAGTCGCTGCCCTGTTGGAAGGCTATCGCTCCGGGCGGCCTCCACGGTTGAGCGAATCGCAACATCGGCGGCTCGGCGACCTCCTCGACAGCGGTCCCGTGGCCTATGGACTGGACAGCGGAATATGGACCTCGCCGATGATAGCCTGGGTGATCGAAGAGGAGTTCGGTGTCGCTTACCATCCCGGACACGTGCGCAAGCTGCTGCATGGCCTGGGTTTTTCCGTGCAGCGACCTCGCCGTATCCTGGCCCGCGCCGATCGCCGCGAGCAAGACCGGTGGCACCGGTATATTTATCCCCGCCTTAAAAAAAAGCCCAAACCCAGAATCGGGCGCTGATCTTCACCGCTGAGGCCAGTTTCCGACTGGACTCCACGCTGCACGCCACCGGGAGCCGGGTCGGCCATCCGCCGCAAGTCCCCGTCACCGGGGAACGTAAGAGTGTGAAGATCCTGGGCGCCGTCGAACTTTGGCAGGCCCGCTTCCATTACCAGCAAGACACGGTCTTCAATGCTTCTACCTACTTGGCCTTCCTGCATCGACTCGCCTCCCACTATCGCCGCAGCGGGGCCATTCTCATTCAGGACAACGCCTCCTATCACCAGGATGCCGAGGTGTGGAGCTGGTTCAAGTCCAATCGGCACTGGCTGGAAGTGCACCCACTGCCACCCTACTCGCCGGAGTTCAACCCCACCGAGCGAGTGTGGCAATACACCCGCAAAAACGGAACCCACAATCGCTACTTCGCAAGCCAATCCGAGTTGGTCAGCACCTTGACCCGCGTCTTTGGAGACATGCAATCCTATCCAGAACTGATCCGTCCCAGTCTCCTCCCTTTTTGTTAGCTATCATGTCCCTTTAATTATGCGCGCCCGTATAGCACATCGTCCTTGAAGCAGATCGCGCAATTGCGTATGTTCCAGTCATGGATGGCCTTGAGAACACCGCGCCAAACCTGGGCATGGTACACAGTGTACTTTTCCTAGGCTCCTCGTTTCAGACTGATAGTTTGGCCATGCCGCTGGGGTTTTGAGTTGCATAGTCCTTGCTCCCGGCTTTGAATCTTGATGCCTCACACTAACACCAGTATCTTGAGTTGCAAGATACATAAATTATCCGCAACCTTTCGAAACCGTATGTCAACCGAAAACACAACGTCCCAGGTGGCGCTGGGCGTCAGTGCACTTGCGCACTGTTACCTTTTTCTAACAAGGGACAAGCGCGAGCCTTCGGCATAACCCACCCTCCATGCGAGACTACTTATTGGGGTATGACGGATGTGATAAACAGTGACCGTCATGCTAATGGATTGTTTCCACCGCACGTTTGCTTAGAGCTCAATCAACTTCATGTGTTTCTTCGAGAGCTGCTCGATACCGCTCTTCGTCACCCGCACCCCGTTTTCCCAACGCAGGCCGAAATCCTCGTCGTAAAAGAATGTGTCCACCTGGAATGTCATGTTTGCTTCAAGATCGTAAGTGGAAGTGGATTCCATCCAGGGCCGTTCCACCTCCATCATCCCGATCCCGTGGCAGGGCCCGTACAGCATGTACTTCTCGAAACCCTGTTCTTTGACCCATGCCTCGTAATCTCTGACGACCTCAGCCGCTGGCTTGCCACCCTTGATCAGCTCCATGGTCTTCTGATGCGCGTCCAGGCCAAACTCCACCAGCCGCTTCTTCCGGGCCGGCAGAGGGCCGATCGAAATGGGCGCGCTCACGCTGGACGAATACCCCCCCACTCGTGCCCCGATACCGAGCTGGATGACCTCCCGCTTCTTGATCTTGTTGTGGGTGGGGCGCGAGATGGCGTTATTCGTTGCCGGGCCGCAGAAGCAGTACAAAGCATGACCCTCGTACTCGCCTCCGCGCTTATAGATCTCCCGCTGCGCGATCCCTATGACCTGAAGCTCGGTCATGCCTGGTTTGATCTCTGCTAAGATGGCGTCAATGGCCTTCTCGCTGATTGCGTACGCCTTCTTCATAAGCGCAATTTCGTTGTCGCTCTTGAGGATGCGCAGATTGACAAGCGTGTCGTCAGCCTTCACCAGCTTTACGCCGGGAAGGTCGCGTAGGAGGCTCGTGTAAACCGGCAAGGTCATGACCGAATAGCCCACCAGCCCCAACCTCCGAACCCGCCGACCTAGCATGTCACGTTCGACAACCTGCTTATAAGAGGCGACAGAGATGCCCGGGTAATCCGGCTCCGCTGACTCGCGGTACTCCACCATCTTCTCAATGTTCTTGATCTTGCTACGACCCCTAGCATAGGTCTCACTCTCCGGTCCGATCAGCAGAACCGGCTCCCCCTCGGCAGGGACGAACACACCCCCAGCTTCAAAGGTCGGCCAGTAGTCGGAAAGATACCGCACGTTGGCGAAATCCGACTCGTTCCCATGCACGAGGGCTGCATCCAGGCCGACGGATCGGATGTTCTCTTGGAAACAATTAATTCTTCTCTTGAATTCGCTGTCAGGAATGCTATTCATATCAAACCTCCTCTATTTGACTTGCCTCAAAGGATTGGGTTCCGCGATCGCGGAACATTTCCGGCAAACGATCCAGCTGCTCCGCGCCATTTACGGTGCAGTTCTGGACGATGGAAGGATCGAGCCTAACAGAGCATTCTTCGTACTGAATCTCGCCCTCGGACGTGGGATGTGGCTCCCAGGGAGGCAAATATGAACCGAGGAATGCCCCAGCTCCCCTTGCCTTGCAGAACCTCACGCCCTCATCAATGTGTCGCATCATCACCGGGCCGTCTCGGTTCGGAAGAATGGTCATACGCCCATATCACATGTATTAGGATTCAAAATCAAAATTCACCATAGCTGGCTTTGTCCGATAACCGCGCGTCTTGACAGCCCCATAAATCAATCCTAAAGCGAGCCAGATACCCCCCACGATCTTCGCCGGCCGCTGCAAATTCAACCAGATCACAAAACTAAAAAGAAAACCCGCCCCCGGTAGCGCGACATCCGACCAGAAACGACGCCCTTGGCCACGCGGTCTCAAGAAGTAGTGTTCCCGCATAGTCGCCAGATTTACACCCATAAAAGCCAGGAAGGCCCCAAAGTTTATAAGCTCAGCGGCCCGCTCATAAGTCATCAGCAACGTGCCAGCATAAGCTAATATGCCGATAAGCAAGAGGTTGTAAGTCGGGCTGCTTCGTTTCTCATCAACCTGTGCGAAAACTCCCGGTAGCACCTTTTCGCGTCCCATGCAGAAGAGGAGGCGTGCTGCGCAGACTTGACCGGTCAATCCGCAACCCAGACTCGTCAGAATCAGCATTGCGGCAAAAGCCTTGAACAGCGCGGCTCCACCAACCACGCTAGCTGCGTCCATGAAGGCCGTTTCGACATTGGGAAAGGTACGATAGTCCGGCCAGACGAGCTGTGCCAGGTATATCTGCAACCCGCTGAAGACTCCGGTGAATAGACAGACCAAGACGCTCGCCAGCAGAACATTCCGCCTTGGATTGTCGACTTCCTCAGCCAGGAGCGTCACCCCATCGAATCCGAGATAAGTTAGTGCCGCCAACGAAGTCCCAATAGCGACCGTATGAAAGGTGAAGGTCCGGGGATTGTAGAAGGGCCGGATGGAAAAAAGCCCACGCCAGCCGTGCATGGCGAACAGATAGTGGATGGCTAACACGATGAATACCATGATTGTCGTGGACATAAATACAAGCAAGATCTGGTTGATGCGTACAGTCGAGCGGATACCCCGCACGTTCAGATAGGTTATGCCCACCAGGAATACAGCTGAGAGGACGGAGAACGGAACTTTAGGAAAAAGCCGTTGCATCGCGAGTCCCCCGATAATGGAGTTTATGATTGGCTGGATGAGGTAGTCCAGGAAAAGGGCCCAGCCGACTAGGAACCCGAGGTGCGGATTGAGCCCGCGCCCGACGTAGGTATACGCCGATCCAGCCGAAGGATACAGTGCTGCCATTCGCCCGTAGCTGACGGCGGTTAATACCATGGCGCCCATGGCCGCGAGGATCGTCGTGACTGCATGACCTTGAGAAAGTTCCTGGATAATGCCGAATAGCGGTACGGCTGCGATGGGAGAGACCAAGATCACCCCGTAGAAAATCAGATCCCAAAGATTAAGAACCCGACTTAAGCGCGGTGTTGGGGATTCGGATGCCCGGTCTGCGCCCTGGGTAGATTCGCTCATGTTCTTAGTCCCGACAACTCAATGCTTCATACATCGCCACGATGCATTCGGGGTTAATGTTGGCCATGATGTTGTCGACCTGTTGGAAAACGAACCCTCCCCCAGGTGCGAAGATTTTGACTTGCTCCTTGACGTGCGTCTTAATTTCTTCAGGCCTTCCACGGAATAGCATAGTCTGGCCATCACAACCCCCGCCCCAGAAAACCAAATCGTTCCCGAATTCAGCTTTCAGTTCTGCCGCATCCATTCCCCTGCAAGAAATCCCAACCGGGCTATCCGCGTCGAGCCCTATTTCGATGAGGTTCGGGGTCAAACACCCGAATGGGCTTTTCCTTCAACCCGAGGAATTGCCGCAATCTCGCGTAAGCGATAGCTGAAATGCCCGACGACCCATGTGAAGCCCAATCCACGTGAACTCGGTCCGTACATAGAAATGGCCGGAGTAATCTCATATGGGCCAGGTGCTCAACCGTACGCTTTAAGGCGTTCGATCACATACATGCAGTTAAGCACCTTTTCTGCCAAGTCGAGTGGTCGATAAAAATAATGGCAGGTAGCCTCATATGCAATTCTGGAGTCTCGTCGCGCGATGAAGTATTGGCGCTTGGCCAAGCCGATTTCGTCCTCAGCGATCCTTATCATGTGGGCTGCAATTTGGCGGCGGATCTCCGGTTTTGCGGAAGCCAACTGATCGCGGAGACGGTAGAACCGGATCTGATTCGCCACGCTTTGGAAATGGATATAACACGTCTCCGCAATACCCAAATCCTTGACCGCAGTGGGACGTTTGAGTGGGCCCACCCGCTCGAGTGCGGCGCGAAAAGTGGCCAGACCTGCCTGCCACAACTTCGCCATCTTCTCGAATTGCCGTTCCACACTATCTACTGGATAGGGACCAACCCAGCTTTTATAGTCATCGTAGGGGAAAAGGGTCATCGCAGCCTGGTAGCCTGTGGGATGCACTCGGAGAGGATTTGCCGGGGCGTGCTGGATAGGAATGTCATAGATTGCAACACCATAAGGAAATTCTTCAAAGGCGGTACTGAAAGCCCTCCAGGCATCGAGTACGGGGGGAGCTGCTTCTCTGCCATATCTCCGCTCGGCAACACTTTGAAGGGCTTGCTCAGCTTCGGGTGCGGGTGAAAAGTAGAATTCTTTGGCTGCCTCGAAGTTGGGCGAGGGGTAACCACCGAATGTCCAGGACAGCATGAGTCCCCGGATATCCAGCTTGGAATCCAGGAGGTTTTGGCAGTGTTTGACGATCAGGTTAGGGACTGGGATGTAAGGGACAGCCGCCAATTCCCAGGAGTTACCAAACTGGACGTCCGCCATGGCGGTGAGTCCCCTTTGCCTTGCCAACTCCCAATTCCGCAGGGCGCGCGGTCCCGGTCCGACAACCGAAATGGAATATTCGTTTACCTTCGCATGGAACCCACCACGATTGACGGGTTTATCCCACTCGCTGACGCTGCATAGAATCACGTCTTTAGGGAGCCTCTCGATAATTTCGGCAGTATCGGCGCCGTTTCGCACCCAAGCGTATCCCCATCCCCAATCGTCGACAATGACGTCCGCCTCAGCACTGCTGCGGCGTACGCCGTCCCGAAGGGCTTGCACGTGTTCGGCGACTACTTCCGAGCCTCGGCGTTTTGAACACCGAGGGCAGAACCGGGCATTCCCTTGGGCAAAGCAGTTCGTGAGATTCTCAGACATACAGACGATGTAGATTCCACCCAGTCCCGGTACATGTGAAAACACGTGGGCGAGGCTGTCAGACAGCCACTCGCGAACTTCCGGCGCGCTGGTGCACATGGCAAACTGAGACAAAGAATCATGGGTACCCTTCATCTGCGGCCGCGCGGCAAAGAATTCTGCCGGCATAGAACGCGGTTCGTTCATATACAAATAGACCTTCATTCCAAAACCCTGGGCGCGTTCCACAATGCGATTGAGGTTGCTAAGCCGGGTCTCGCAGCCTTCGCCGAATTCTGGGAATATCTTCGAAGGAGCACAATTCCGCAGTACCCCCTGCAGCCAGATACTGTTTACGCCCGTACGAGACAGTCGCATCAGAAGTCCGTCGGGACACATGTCAGTGTCCGACTCCATCAACGGATCGCCATAAAATGAGAAATAGGGGTAGCAACACCGAAAGGTGAGGCGAGTTGTGCACCGAGCCTTACCCTGCCCCAAGTAGGGGCCCTGCCGCTTTTCCATTTGATCTTGCAGAAAGGAAATCGCCTGTCGCACGCCGACCAGGTCTCGCCCCAGCACACGCACTTCCTGAGGCTGTACGTTGATTTCGAAGCTCCCAGGAGTTTCGGCTATCGAGGCGTCAATAGAGAGTACAACGTTTTTCGATTCCGGCGCATTCCCTTCAGCAACGCTTACGTCACAGCCAAACCCTGATCGAAGATATGTCCCAAAATCCTCGATCACCTTGATAGGTACCCCCGAGTCTTTGGGCTTGCTCTCCAAAATCCAGCCACGAGTCAAGTCGATTTCCTCGTTCGAGGGACTACCCTGAGGGTCACGCATGGGCTGGACCTGGAGGCTGCTCATGTCAGTTACGAATTGAAAGGCAGGTTCTCCAGGTTGGTTAATCGAGGATCCGAATGTCGTTTGGGCCAACCGTTTGATCTCACCCGCTCGCCGCCGCGTTTCCTCTGACGGCTCTTGGTAGCTGAGCGGCTCACACCACGGTTTCACAGAGCCCAACTTGATCCCTAGAAAATCGTCCTCCTTTAACGTCCACTCGTAGTGCGCTCGGTCCCAGCCCAGAAGCTCCATCAGTTGCTGGTCAGGCAAGACGTGCCAGTTCTGCCGGATTATTGTCACGTACATCCTCCGTTGCTGATCCCGAGTTAGTTGAGGCTTCTTCGGGAGCCCCATCGAGTCGCCGATTTCCATAACCTTCTGCGGCGTTGTCCCCAAAATCCGCGCCATCTGGTCTGTATTGGCTAATTCCCAGTTTCGCCAGATGAAGAGGTGCAGACGATCGGGGAAATGGGGCTCTGGGATAGGTTGGCGACGGGGGGCACTCGACTCCTTCGGCGACGCATACCCTTCAAGAATACCGGTCCACGGCTGCGCTAGAGCAAACGTGCAAAGAGTGCTTTGCCTCAAAAATCTTCTGCGGTCTATACCCATCTGTTCCTCCGAAGCTGCCGATCTTCGAATCAAAACATGGGGGGGGCGGGAACGTTGGTACGACGCCTCCTGGTGCCCGATGCCCCGGAATCCCGCATCACTGAAGATACTTATTGAACCATGCGATAGTCCGCTCCAAGATGTCGCGCTGGTGGACGGGCTGGCGTATCTGGTGGCCTTCGCCGGGATACACTACGAACTGGTTTGGCACACCCAGGGTTTTCAAGGCGTGCCAGAACTCGAGAGACTGCGGTACGGGGCACTCCTCGTCGCGCTCGCCCACCAGGATGAGCGTCGGCGTCTTGACGTTCTTGATGAAATTGATCGGTGAGCGCTGGGCATACACGACGGGGTCGTCATAAACCGAGGCACCGAAGAAGGGTCTCATCCACAGGTCGATATAGTTCTCTCCGTAGTAGCTCAACCAGTTGGCGATGCCGGCGCCAGCGACAGCGGCGTGGAACCGGTTCGTTTGTGTGACCGCCCACATGGTCATAAACCCGCCGTAACTCCAGCCAACAATCCCAATCCGAGAGTCGTCAACGGGCACTTCCTTTTCCACGGCGTCGATCCCGGCCAGGATGTCACGAAGGTCTCCGCCGCCGAAATCGTTAACGTTGGCGCGTGTGAATGCCTCTCCCTGCCCAAAGCTGCCCCGTGGGTTAGGGAACAATACAAAGTAGCCCGCGTACGAGAGAGGTGTAATAGAGAAAAAGACCTCCGGCCAGTTTGGCCTCAACGCGTCGCCTGGCCCTCCATGCACCTTGACCACTAACGGATAATGCCGCGAGGGGTCATAGTCCCGCGGATAAACTAACCAACCCTGGATGTTGCACCCCTCGCTTGACCAGTGAAGGCTCTCGGCTTTCCCCCACATCGGTTGCAGGCTGCGGTTGGCGTGCGTGACCGGCTTCCAGGCTCCGATGGGACCCGCCCAGATTTCGGGTGGCTGCTGGAAACCCTGCAGGAGGAGCGCACAGGTTTTCCCATCTCGTGCCGGTGACACACCGAACGTCCACCCACCCGTGGAATTTGACTCCTGGCTCTTCCAGAGTCTTGTGACCTTGCCGTCGGAGGTGTCCAATATTTCGAGACCACTCTCGCCATCGATTTGCTCCGAGAAGAGAATCTGAGATGACGAGACCCAGGCCAGCCAACTTGGGGAAGCCTTGAGGTTTGGGGTGAGGTTCTGAGGTTTGCCTCCTTTAGCTGGCAGCGCGAAGATGTCCCCGCCCGTATTCCCCTCGTCGCTCATCAAGCCGCCGATGAAGGCAATGTTTTCCCCGTCCGGCGACCAGCGGGGCACGGCAATTTGCATGTCCACTGGCGGGGTGTACAGCGATTTCACCTTTCCCGAGGCGACGTCAATCGCGTAAAGCTGGGCGATGTACCAGTTGGCGTCCCCAGCACCATGTGCAGCGGTAGCCACGATGCTCTTACCGTCCGGTGACCAATCGTACTGATATATGTATAGGTCGGGAGGTGAGATTTGCCGCACTTGGCCAGAGGCAAGGTCGAGGGTAGTTAAGCGCTGTTCGAAAATGTGTTGCTCGATGACGCCCAGAGGCGGCGAAAAGGGTTCAGTAGGCCCGGGCGGGCGCTGTGAGTTCTCGGTGAATAGCAAAGCGAGCACCTTGCCATCGGGCGACCAGGACGGGTCGGAGAGGGTCCCCGTCAGGCTCGTCAGCTTTTGTGCCAGCCCGCCGACAGCATAAGCCACGTAGAGTTGGGGCTGGCCTTCGCTGTCTTTGTCCGACAGAAATGCTAGTCGCTCTCCGTCAGGGGACCAGGCAACATTGTGCTCTGAGTAAGCCGCAGTACCATCGCCCACCGTGATGCGCCGCGGGGTTACGGAGCGTGAACTCAAGTCAGCAACATAGATTGCCGAGCCCGGGGTAGGGGCCCCGTTGGATCCCTGCAGGGACTCGACCCAGGCCACCCGCCGGCCGTCGGGTGACAAGACGACCTCTTCGAACACATGCACGCCGAGGAGCATGTCAATCAATTGGTCAAGGGACGATTCTGGCGACGCAGCGTAAAGTAGGGCACTCGATAGAACCACAATAATGAGTGTTGCCGAGATTGAAACAGCTTTCTTGCACATTCTAGCTCTCCTGGCACCCGTATGAGTGTGGGTACAACCATGACAGATAGGGTGACGGGTGAAATGCAATGAGAAATGGCTGAGCCGGTGGGCACTTTCCCTAAAATCCCTGCTCGTCCGAACATCATTCTTTCCGCTGAAAGTAGAGTATTGTGCCTTGTCAGTTCTTTCAGCCGAACGCGTCACGACTCCTCCACCGTCTGGTCGGTCCCGCACTCACCCCACGACGATCGCTGTATGAATG
>PMYF01000927.1 GCA_003171295.1 Acidobacteriota bacterium
TCCTGCGCCATGGCGTCCACCACTCCGCGTGTCTGGTAGGCGATGGATTCCAGTGCCGCGCGCACCAGGTGCTGGCGGTTGGCTCCGCGCGTGATGCCGGTGATCGTGCCGCGCGCGTAAGCGTCCCAGTGCGGCGCGCCCAGACCCACGAAGGCCGGAACAAAATAGACGCCGTGCGTGTCGGGCACGGCGCGCGCCAGGGCTTCACTTTCCGCCGCATCGTGAATCAGTTGCATCTCATCGCGCAGCCATTGGATGGCCGCGCCCGCAATGAAGACGCTGCCTTCCAGCGCATAGACCGTGCGGCCCTGGCGGCCCCACGCGACGGTGCCCAGCAGGCCGGACTGAGAGCGCGGAATCTCTTCCCCCGTGTTCATCAGCAGGAAGCAGCCGGTGCCGTAAGTGTTCTTCACCATGCCCCGCGCGAAGCATTGCTGCCCGAACAGGGAAGCCTGCTGGTCGCCCACCACGCCCGAGATGGGCACCGGGGCGCCGAAGCACGTGGTCTCCGCAAAGCATTCGCTGGAAGACCGCACCTCCGGCAAGAGCGCGGCCGGAATGGCGAGGTAGTTCAGGATCTGCGGGTCCCAGGCGAGCGTGTGCAGATTGAAGAGCAGCGTGCGCGAGGCGTTGGAAACGTCCGTCAAGTGGGCGCGGCCACGCGTCAGTTGCCAGATAAGCCAGGTGTCGATGGTGCCGCAGGCCAGTTCGCCGCGCACCGCGCGCTCGCGGGCGCCGGGGAGATTTTCCAGCAACCACGCGATCTTGGTCCCCGAAAAGTAGGCGTCCGTTACCAGGCCGGTCTTCTCGCGGAGAGTGCGGTCGAAGCCCTCCGCCCGAATGCGGTCGCACAGCGATGCCGTGCGCCGGCATTGCCACACGATGGCGCGGTGCAGCGGGCGGCCCGTAGCGCGGTCCCACAGCACCACGGTCTCGCGCTGATTGGTGATGCCGAGTCCCGCCAGGTCCTCGGGACCCACCTTGGCGTCCGCCAGGACTTTCTCCGCCACCGCGAGCTGCGACTCCCAGATTTCCATCGCGTCGTGCTCCACCCAGCCCGGTTGCGGGTAGTACTGCTTCAATTCCCGGCTGGCGGAAGCGCAGGTGCGGCCCTGCCGGTCAAACAGAATCGCTCGCGAGCTGGTGGTTCCCTGGTCCAGCGCCAAGACGTATGGGGGCATGTGAGATCCTCAACGAAGCGAAGCTCTCATCCTCTCCTTTATATCACGAGTAGGTAGCGCGGACCGGTCGTTTAGGTCCGCGGCTTTTTGTTGTCAATCGGGGACGAACCGCAGACCTACAAAACAGGTCCGCGCTACGCTTGCTTCCGGACCCAGGCTGGGGGTGGCGACAAGGAAAAATCACAACGGAAAGGATCGACCGGAGGCTTTAGGTGTATCCTCATGGGCCATCGGGAGCAAAAATGGAAATCCCGGTCGAAATGTGTTGTGTTTGGGATCAGTCGCCCGATTATGGTGTCTTTGTAGCGAGAAGCGTGCGAGAGGGTTGAGGTCATGAGCGTGAAAAGGTGGATCAAGATTTGTCTGAACCATGTTCTGAGGCGATACGGTGGAGAGATCGTTCCAACAGAGATTCTGTATGAGTGGCAGCGCGTCCGCGTCAACAAGCCCTGCTGGAACAACTGCACCTTGCCCGACGATGCAGCGCGATATCTCAAGCCCGACAATCCCAAACTTATCGAGCTCCAGCAGAGGTACAGAGCGTTTGACTCAGATGTGACGACCCCTCTCGTCTGGACCGATCGCCATGTACGCCCGGAGGATATAACCTATTTCCGTGGGGACAATGCATGGGTCTGGCAGGTACGAGGCAAAAATTCAAACGTCCTCGGGTACGCTCTCAGCCTGTACTATCTAAAATCCATTGACCGCCTCAGGCTCCTCGACAAGCTAGTCGAGGACAACAGCTTTGGGAATTTTACCTTCACAGTTGCCGGTCGCCAGGTCTCGCGCGACCTGCTCGATTCAATAGCAGAAATATACTTCCTGGATCAGCACCTTGGAGTCGGTTCTCGGGCGGGCTTCCGGGTGCTCGACGTCGGAGCTGGCTACGGGCGCCTCGCGCATCGCATGGTGAGCGCGCTGCCCGGAATTGAGAGATTCTTTTGTACAGATGCCGTTGCTGTTTCCACCTTTGTGAGCGATTACTACTTGCGGTTCCGCGGCGTTGAGAAAGCACTCGTAATTCCTCTGGATGAGATTGACAACACGCTCCGCGATCATCCGGTCGATCTTGCGATCAACATTCACAGTTTTTCAGAATGCCGGACACAAGCGATCAAGTGGTGGGCCCGGTTGCTCAGCAAACATCGCGTAAAAAACTTGATGGTCGTTCCCAACGCCGTCGGTGGCACCGGTGAGCGTTTGCTCACCAGGGGCGGCCACGACTTTCTTCCGCTTTTGGAGCGTTATGGGTATCGAACCGTCCTGAAGGAACCGAAGTTCATTGATCCCGTGGTTCAGAAATATGGACTTGAGCCGAGTTGGCATCATTTGCTGGAATTGCGGACCTATTGATCTCTGTACAAAGCAAGCGTAGCGCGGAGCTGTTCGGTAGGTCCATGGCTTTTCGTTGTCAATTGGGGACGAACTCGCTCGCGGAGTACGCGGGCGCCGACGCCGCCGAACAGCAGAGCCGGTGCGGGCTGACTATCGACCGCGTGCGTTTGCCCGCCGATGAGAACGCGAGAATCTGAAGCTGAAAGCTTGCTCTGCGGCTCTTCGACGGTTCCCGAGTATACAAACCGCGGAGTTCAAGAACAACTCCGCGCTACCAAAGCAAAAAGGCCAAGCCTCTAGACGCCACAAGCACGACATGTCGCAGACGTACAGAACAGATCTGCCCTGCGTTGCTTTTCACAGGTGAGCGACGAGCGTTTCCATGGAATCGATGCTGTTCGTAAGGTATTCCTGCTTCACCTGAACCCGGTGTCCGTTAATGGTCTGTTTTCCAGTTTGTACCTTTGAAAATGGTTGGCCCTTCGCGAAGGCAACGACACCTGTAGTTTGGAAATCCAGGATGTCAACGAACCCTTGTCCACTTGTCTTGAATGAAAAGATCCCAGGGTTTGTTTTCAACAATTGCTCAATATCCTCTTGAATGGCTGCCAGCACTGCCGCATAGGCCGATGTTGACCCCATATATTGTGTTCTCCGATTCTTTGCAATTAAATGTACCTTTGGGAGTGATCGCTTTGCGTCGGTGAGCTTTGTGGCGAAGGCGTAGGACGCGTATATCTCGGAAGGCAGCTTCAGCTCGAAGATCAGTGAAAATGCGTTCTGAATTGCACGACGCGAAGAATCATCGGCCATCACCGGCAGAATGTCTCCATAGGCTATTGTCAAGTCCAAATAGGACATGTGAACATCTTCTGGGTTTTGGGGCGCAAAGGGTGGGGAAGCAGCACACGTAGCGCGGACCTGATTTGCAGGTCCGCGGCTTTCAGCTTCAAATCTTCGCGTTCTCATCGGCTGGCCAAAACACACTATGGGGGAAAAAGCGAGCGGGGGCAAGCCGCGTAGCGGCGGCAGAATGTGGCCCATGGCGACACCCATAGGAAGAAAAAGCATAACAAGAAACGAGCCCCGGCAGGGGCGACAGAAATAGTTGACCACTGTAAGCGATTCTGTCGCCCGCTAACGCGGGCTGAAGTGTTAACAACTGCCGCTTCCCCATGGCTGTCGCCGGGCGCCACAATCGCGCACGTTTTCGTAGGGGCGGTTCGCGAACCGCCCCTACCCGGTCCCGCGCTATGCTTGCTTGACCACCCCCCGGCCCCCTCCTGAACCAGGAGGGGAATGTGCAGGCGCATGGAGCGCCAGCGTCCCGCTGGCCAGCCGGCAAGATTGCCCGCGCTACATTTGCTTGCGCGTGGGAACGATTTCGAACAATTCGACGCCCTCCTGAAAGGTTTTTTCCTACCTGCAGGGAAAAATCATAACGTTTTGTTTTAATGGGTAGGCTGTAGCGTCTAGCAGGTTGCTGGGAAACGCCTGACGGACGGTGTAGCGGCGANNAGCGGCGATTTTATATCGCCAGAATGGCAATCGAATCAGTCCGGCGGTGGCGACGTAAAGTCGCCTCTACATGTTTTTCAGCACCCTGCTAGGCTATTATGTTCTTGACAAAGGTAATAAGTGTGTGTACACTACCCTCTGAGGCCAGCACCCGCTGGGTCAAGGCGGCAGGCCGCGGACCTATACAACGGGACCGCGCTACTCCGAAGGACCAAAATGCGCTGCTCATGCAAACGATGGAAGACTTCAGCCTGCGCCAATCGTGGCGGCTCACGAATGTGCTTTTCAAGGTCCGAAACGGGGGGCTGAGCCAAAGAGATGTTAAAAATGAAGGAACCTCCGGGGATGTGTATGAAAACAAAGGCACGCGTGACATAATGTCAGGCAATCGAGACGGTTTTTTGGCAGAAAATGCAGAAATTGCGCGATAATGGACGACAATCGATCAGGCTTTTTGGCGGAGAATGCATAGGTTGCGCGATATCGGGGCGAAGCCAGAATGTTATTGAAAGGCGAAAGTCGTTGAACGGGAGAGCGAACAAGCGCAGCGCCCCGATGCATCGGGGCGGCTATTCCTAAAGAAGAACTGCGGACCCGAGGAACGGGGGTTCGCTTTACGCACTCTTTTCGTTCCCAATCCGGTGCTGATGCCATGTACGATCGCATAGGCCTTTCTGAGATATTGAATCTGCTCGTCAAGCGCGATAGGAAGGCTCGCCGCTTCGCGCCGCCCGCCGTATACGGAAATCGACGGATCGTTCATGAAGATGGCGTTCAGTTCGTGCAAGTCAGCAATCCAACCGGCGAGAGTTGGGGTGGGCTTCCTCAAGAGTCGAATTTCGGGCCTGCAACAGAATCACAGCCACTCCCTGAGCACTTGAATCTACCGGCCATTGGTGGGATACTGATGCAGGTCAAGGGGCCTGCGGAACGCAGGCAGGCTTAGGCCTCAGCGCCGGATTCGGCATCATAATCGCCGGATTTGGCATTATAAGAAGAGGCCGGTTTGCCGCTTTAGGCAGAATCGCCAATTCTTATTCGTTAAACGAGGAGAAAGTATGGCAGACAAAGATCCTAGCCCGGGCCATTCCATGTTTGGCCTGAACGATGAGACCCCCCGGCGCGTTACACCCCAAGAACCGACGCCCGCTCAGCCTCAGCCCCAACCTGGGGCTCCCCAGTACGTTTATATGCAGCCGCCACCACCCGCGCCGCCCGCGGGGGGAGGGAAGGTGCTGCCGTGGCTGGTAGCTGCGCTGTTGGTGCTTTCGATCGCCAACCTGGTGTTGATGCTCGTCTGGCGTTCGCAATTTGGCGACATGGCAGCGAAGCAGGCGGACGAGCTGAACCTCCTCACCCGGCGCATGGACTCCAGTGACGAGCGCTACGCGCAACTGCGCGGTCAATTCCAGGTGACGTCCGAAAAACTCGGTCTCACGCAGCAGGAACTGGGCCGCGCCCACGCCCTGGCCGCGGACGTCCAGAAGCAGCAGCAGTTGGCGGTGACGCAGTTGAACGCGGCCATCGCCAAGAAAGCCAGCAGCGACGAGGTCAACAAGCTGCAGGCTGACTCCAACTCCAAGATCGGCGGCCTGAGCACGGATCTGGCGGGAACCAAGCAGGATCTGGCCAACGCCAAGTCGGACATCACCAACGCCCTTACCGGCACCAAGGGAGAGTTGAAGGGCGACATTGCCCGCACGCACGACGAACTGGTCGCGCTGGCCCACAAGGGCGACCGCGACTATTTTGAGCTGAATTTGGCGCGGCGGAAGGCTCAGCAGAAGGTGGGGACGGTCACGGTCGAGCTCGAGAAGACCGATCCCAAACGGAACGTCTTCAGCGTTTTTCTCTCCTTCGACGACAAGCGAACCGAACGTAAGGACAAGGGCGT
>PMYF01000928.1:0-5544 GCA_003171295.1 Acidobacteriota bacterium
ATCATCAAGCATTACACGATGCATAACAAGGAGCGCAGCGGAAAACTCCAGTGGATTGCCACCTCAGCGCCCGAGCAGGGTGACCCTGTGGAAAACGCCAAGCGCGCCCGCGACAACGGTGCCATTGCCATGTATCTCCATGGTGGGGTTGCTGATAACCTCGTTAAGGCGGGCAAAGTGGAAGAGATCGGTCAGATCGTGGAAGGTTTCAAGAAGACAGGAATCCTAGCCGGCATTGGCGCCCATATGTTAGATACAGCGCGCGCATGTACGCAGGCCACGCTCGATCCGGACTTCTTTATGATGACGATCAACCGGGTGAATTACTACTGCAGCGAAGCGGCCGAAGTTGGCATCTTCATGAGGTCGATCAAGAAACCCTGGATTGCCTTTAAGGTCCTGGGGGCTGGGAGAGTGAAACCGCAGGAAGGGTTCCAGCTCGCTTTCAAGAACGGGGCCGATTTCCTGGCCGTCGGAATGTTCGACTGGCAGGTGCGGGAGAATGTCGCTATGGTTCAGGAAATGCTCGCGAAAGGGATCGAGCGAGACCGCTCCTGGGCGTAGCGTTGCCACTCCGAGGTCCACTCAATGAGCAGCCTCAAGCAGGAGTGCCGGCGGGTCTTTTCTCCAGCCTCTCGCGGGCGCCTGTCCAAACCCTGCTGGAATTGAGGGGCGTGGAAAGTCTCAGGGAAGAGCGCGCCATCTGACCAAAGCAATTCTTGATAGTGATATATTGTCTGCTCTTTAACATCTCCTCCCTATTTGGATGGTATCTCGTTTGCACGGCCTTTTCTCTTATGGGCTATAGTGCGAGGATCAGCCGGCGGAAATTCATGCAAATGGCCGTGGTCGCCACAGCGACAGGGCCCATGGTGTCGTGTATCGGCACCAGCAACCCCTGGCGCTGTCTGAGTGAGGACGAAGCCCGGACGCTCGAAGCCCTTGTGGACCGGATTATCCCCGCCGACCAGGACCCCGGGGCACTCTGGGCCGGAGCGGCCAACTTCATCGACCGGCAACTGACGGGCCCGTATCGAAAACTGCAGAAGACCTACCGCCTGGGCCTCACGGGCACCCATGAGACAAGTGTTGCGATGTTCGGCAAGCGCTTCACGGCGCTAACACCGGAGCAGCGGGACGAAGTGCTGCGCGCGCTCGAGAAGGATCAGGCGCCGGGTGAAACCTGGAAACAGACCTCCGCGAAGCAATTCTTCGACCTGGTGGTGAGCCACACCATGCAGGGGTTTTACGGGGACCCACGGCACGGCGGAAACCGCGAGCGAGTAAGCTGGAAGATGCTGCGCCTGCCCTATCCTCCCGTGCGCGGGCGGCAGGCATACGATCTGACAAAGACGTCGTAGCACACAGGTCACGACGGCGTGCCCAATCGACACGCCACGCGAAGTTGGGTTGGAGCGAATGGCACTGGCGCGAGTGAACGCGGTGATCGTGGGAGCAGGGGCCGGCGGAGGCATTGTCGCCCAGCAACTTGCCGAAGCGGGCCTGACGGTGGTACTGCTCGAGCGCGGCAAATGGTACACGGCGTTTGACTGCCGCAAAGACGACCTGCACAACCAGCGGACCTCGGTGCTGGGCTGCGCGTTCGGGCCGGATGACGAACGCTATCGCCGCGTAGTGGTTGATCCCGACGGGAAGCAGCGCGTCGTTGTGCCCAGCGACGGCGCCTACAGCAACAACGCCGCCTGCGTGGGCGGCGGAACGTTCAGTTACGGGGCCATGGCCTGGCGCTATCTGGAAAAGGACTTCCGCCTGCGCTCGACTTACGGCGCCGTGGCCGGCAGCACCCTGGATGACTGGCCCATCAGCTATCAGGACTTGGAGCCTTACTACACCCAAGCCGAATGGGAGCTGGGCGTATCCGGCGACGACACCCCCAACATTTTCAAAGGACCGCGCAGCCGGCCTCTCCCCATGCCGCCCCTTCCCCCCAGTCGCGAGCACCTGATTCTGAAGGCCGCCGCCGAGCGGCTGAAGCTTCATCCATTTGATATTCCCATGCTGCGCAATACGGTACCCTATAATGGCCGGCCTTCCTGTATGCGGTGCCGCTGGTGCGTGGGATTCGTTTGCGAGTGCGGCGCCAAGACCGGCACGCACAACACCGTAATCCCGCTTGCGCTCGCGACCGGCAACTGCACGCTGCGCACGGAATGCGAGGTGAAGGAAGTCCTCACGAACGAACAGGGCCGGGTGACGGGCGTCGCCTACTTCAACGAACGCGGCAGGCTCGAGGAGCAGCTCGCTGACCTCGTGGTGGTCGCGGCCTCGGCCACGGAAAGCCCGCGTCTTTTGCTCAACTCCAAGAGCCGCCTTTTCCCGAACGGTCTCGGCAATCGCCACGACTGGGTGGGACGCAACTTGCAGGGCCACGCCTACGCCGGCGCCTACGGGTTGATGGAAACCGACACCTACGACGATCTGGGGCCGGGCGCTTCCATCGCCATCTGCGATTACAGCCACGGTAACCCGGGCCTGGTGGGCGGCGCGATGCTTTGCAACGAATTTATCCGCCTGCCCATTCACGCCGCCATGCTCCGCCCCCCCGGCGTGCCTGTCTGGGGCGCTGCGCACAAGGCTTTTATGCGGAATCACTTTAATCGCTGGATGGCCGTGCAGGGCCCGGTGCAGGAGATGCCGGTGTTCGAAGCGCGCCTGCAGGTTGACCCGCGGGTGGTGGACGCCTGGGGAATCCCCGTGGCGCGCCTTTCTGGGGCCAGGCACCCGCAGGACCTCGAAGTGGCCAACTACATTTCGGGAAAAGCCGCAGCTTGGCTGAAGGAAGCCGGGGCTACCTCCACCTGGCCGAAACTTCCCGGCAAAGGCTTGAGTGGCGGGCAGCACCAGGCGGGAACCTGCCGCATGGGCAACGACCCCAAGACGTCGGTGGTCGACCGCTATTGCCGGGTGCATGACGTGGCGAACCTGTTTGTGGTCGATTGCAGTGTGCACGTCTCGAATGGCGGGTTCAACCCGGTGCTGACCCTCATGGCCATCGCGTACATGGCCTCGGAGCATATGGTTCAAGCCTGGAAGGGCACCGGGATGCGCGGCTGATACGAATCCAACGATCCAGGTTTCGCGCGCCCACACATGCGATCATGGCGCTCTCCCCTCGCGGGAGAGGGGGCCCGAGGGATGAGGGAGGGGGCCCCGAGCGCCGGGGGTGAGGGGGTCCCGTCCGGTCGAAACCTGGCCTCTCGGTGATAGGAGAGTTCGAGTCATTCGTAACACGATACGAACGAATCACCAATGTCCACGCCACGCCCCAATTCACGCCGCCTGCGAATCCTGCTGATTGCGCTCGCAGCGGCAATTCTTGCCCTGCCGGGCGCCAGTCTCTACTATGAATATTCCGGCGGCCGGACCTGCGCGCGCTGCCACGAAATCTGGCAGCCCTACACGGACTGGCACACGTCCGCGCACCGCAACGTCCCGTGTGGCTCGTGCCATGGCGACATCTTCACGCTGGATGCAGGGTTTCACCTCAATAACATCCGCCGCGTCGTCAACCACCTGAGCGGCGCCGTGCCGGAGCAGGTGCGGCTGCAAACGCATGATGTTTTCCGCATCGCGGAGCGTTGCCAGAACTGCCACCGGCAGGAGTGGGCCGATTGGGCGTCGGGCACGCACAGCGCCACCTACACGGAGATCTTCCTTGATCCCAAGCACAATCATCAGCGCCTGCTGATGGACGATTGCCTGCGCTGCCACGGCATGCACTATGACGGCGGCATTCGCGACCTCGTGACACCGGTCAATACGGCAGGCCCCTGGAAGCTGCGCGACCCGAAGCTTCAGAGTCGTCCCGCCATTGTCTGCCTAACCTGCCACCAGATGCATCGCCACGGCGTTCCCCTGGCGCGCCCGGCCGCGAAGCCCGTCACGTCCACGAACCAGGATGTGAACACAGCTTCGCTGGCGCTATTCGACCGCAGAGAATTGGACTCGGTCGCCGTGGCCAATCTTTCCTTGCCCGAGATGCGCGAAGGAGAACGAGTGGTGAAGATCAGCCACGATTCGCGCCAGGCACTTTGTTACCAGTGCCACGCGCCACTCAACACCCGCCAGGTGGGCTCGGCTGACGACCGCACTCCGACCGGCGTTCACGAAGGCCTCAGTTGCTTTGCCTGCCACGAAAAGCACGGCGAGCGCACCCGCGCCTCCTGCGCCACGTGCCATCCGCGGCTGTCCAACTGCGGCCTGGACGTGGAGACGATGGATACCACGTTCAAGTCCAATCAGAGCCCGCACAACATCCATTTCGTGAAGTGCCTGGACTGCCACACCCAAGGCATCCCCAAGAAACACCGTCCGGACGCTCCCGCCAGCCTCACTTCCGCCGGGCGGTAGCTCCCGGCTTCAGAGTCTGGGTGAAAACCGTGGAACGCGAAGGCTTTCATAGCGGCGGCCTTTAGCCCGGCATCGCGCCCTCAACTTGGCAAACATTTCCCTCGTGTGTGTAGGGCCACCCCTTGGGGCGGCCTAGGCCCGGGCGAGCCCCGGCCCTGCAATGCCCCGCGTCATGTTTGGTTGCGGCCACCGGCGAGCCCCGCGCTACTTTTCCACGGTCTTGCCGGACATCTGGACGTAAGGAAAGCATTCGGGAATGTGGGTGTCGTACACAGCGTGGCGACTCATGACCCATGCCGGGTGGGGGTTCAGTTCCGCGCCACCGGGTTTAAGCAACTCGAAACGGCCGAAGAAGATCCTCCAGATGTCTCCGTCGTGTGGAGGCAGGGAGCGCCCCGCGGCCAGATCCTTCAGGCCTTTCCAGGGGAAAGCCAGTTCCACAGTCCAGCCCTTGTCGGCTGCGGAGCTTTCGTTAATCGTGCCATCCACGTGGACGGCATGCCGCAGGCCCGGAACACCCCAGTCGAGGAACGCCCAGCGGAGCCCGCGCGGGTGAGTTCCCGTCCAGAAAGATCTATCCGCCCGATCGTAGTCTCCACCGAAGGTCAAGGCCTGGTGCTGCATCACGTCGAACTCCGGTGCGTCGAACGCGCCACCCTTTTTGTAGGCGTCGCGCCAGATGAAGAAGACCTGGTAGGTCGTACCGAGAGCGTTGATCTCAAACTCCGAATAGGCGTCGCCTCCGTCGATGAAGACCTCGGCGTCATTCTCCAGAAAAATCAGCGAGCCGGTTTTGCTCTGATGAGCTTCCACGTAAGGTTCTTCGAGCCAAAGGCCGGCGTAAAGGTTTTCGTCGTCCCACAAAATGGCAGTACGCGTGTCGTAAAACCCCGGTGCGCCCGTGACCATGTCCACAAAGCGCGGAGACTTCTCGGCCATCTGCCAGGAAGGCTCATCCAGCCGCCCATCAACGGAGATCGGCCCTGCCGCCCGGCGGGCCACGTAGTGGGCTATGTCTTGCGCAGAACATCCGTAGCTGCCTGTGCCCACCTGCAGCAGGTCGCGAGCGCCGCTCGCGGGCTGCGCGGCGCCAGCCGCATAGACGGACGAAACAAGTGTCATGGGGATCAGGAGCATTTTCCCAAGGATTTTCATGCCAGGACTCCTCCGCGC
>PMYF01000928.1:5557-9558 GCA_003171295.1 Acidobacteriota bacterium
GGCCGGGGAAAGCGCCGCCGCTGCAGCCCGCCCTTCATATTGATGTCTGGCTCCCAGGCGCGTCAGGCGCCATTCACACCTTCACAAAAATCCCACGCCGGTACATCCAATAAGCGATAAGCCAAATCACCAGCAGGACGGAGCAGGTTTGCGCCACCGGGCCGAAGATACCAAGAAATTTATAGCCGCCACTAAACACGCCAATTGCATGGTTAATCCAGCCCGTCAGCAATTCATGCAGGCAGTAGATAAACAGCGAGTTCATGCCGATTACCACCAGCGGGAACATCGGCTTGCGGATGCCGGCATATTCCGCCAGCAGGATGAAAACGAGCAAGCCGAGGATGACCCAACCGGTGCAGTAGAATGTGTAGGAGGCCGTCCAGAGCCATTTGTTGATCGGGACCAGTGGGGATAAGGCCAATCCCGCGGCGAAGGCCCCCACCATGCCGAGCGCCAGGATTTTCAGTTGCTGCAAGCGCGGGCGGTTGCTGCGCAGGAGATTCCCCACCCACACCCCGAACAGCACGCCGGGAGTTTCCGCGAGGAAATTAATGTTCACACACGGCCAGGGATAATTGGCGCCCATGAGCCACCGGTCCAGCCGGGCCCCGGCGTTGGTGACTTGCGCCCAAGCGCCGCTGGGGCCGGGAAACAGCAGATAGATTGAGGAATGAAGCGCCAGCAGGACCACGACGGCGGTGATTTGCTGCCGCAAGTTCAGGCGCATCAGGAAGTAACAGATCAGATACGTCGCCGCAACTTGGGTCAGCGTGTTGTGAAACTGCAGGTGCGGGCGACTCAGTTCAATCGAGACCATGATCTGACTGATGACCACGAGCCGCAGACAGCGGATCAGCACATGACGGGTGGTGCCGTGCCGGCTGGCCTCGCCTTCCCCGCGCCGTGCGAAGGCAAAGGGCATGGCAACTCCGACCATGAACAGGAAGGCCGGCATGATGAGGTCGTAGAAGACTGCGCCGCCCCACGGCCGATGCTCGAACTGCTCGGCGATATAATGGTAAAGGCCGCGGTCCGGAAGTTGCGCGAACCCGAAACCATCGGATACCAGCAAAATCATGATCAGCCCGCGGTAAGCGTCGAGGGGCAGGAAGCGCGCCTTGGTCTCCGCGCGCCGCACGACTTCACCGGTCTGTGCTGTGGGGCGCGGCGCGGAGGGCGCTAGCGGTGGGCTCGCGGAGTTCGTCGCAGGTGTGCTCGTTGACATAAGGCTCGACCTCCTCAAGGCGCGGTGCTACTACGCGGCACCCGGGGCTACTTCAGCGCCTCGATCATACGCTGCAGGGCCACCATCCCGGGATCATCTTTTCCAATACTCTTGTCGCCAAAAATCCGGGCGCGGCCCTGGCGTGCGGGCTGGCCACGGAACCGCTCCAGGCACTCGGCAGTGGCGCGGTCAGCCGCGGCGAGGAGCGCGGTAGGATCATCGAGTCCTTTCGTAGTGGCGCGGACAGCCTCCAAAGCGTCGAGCACCGTTTTCTCCCCGAGCTGCCCACCGCTGCGCTGCGCCATCGCCGCGAGGGCATCGCCCAGCAACGAGGAGACCTCCGACCACGGAACCTCGGTGCGGCCATTGGTGGCCTTGGCTACGCGCATCAGCCCCGTAGCCAGCAGCGTACCGTAGGTGGAGCCGGATAGCTTCGTGAAAGCCTGCGCACATTTCACGACCGCCATACCCAGGTCACCGGGCAGGCCGGGCAATTCCGCCAGCACCGCCCGCCCCCCTCGCACCATGGTTACGCCCAGGTCGCCGTCGCCGAGTTGGGCGTCAAGCGCATTCAACTCGTCCGCGCAGGCTTCCAGCTTCGCGGCCACACGCTGGAGGGCTTCGCGCCAGACGGCAGTGGTGAGTCCCGGGGACATTTCAAATCCTCAGAAAAGGGCAATCGCACGGAGCTTTAAGCAGGGCTTCCAGCTCCGCATCGAGCCGGCAGAAAGTCAGCGACATCCCGGCCATTTCCATGGATGTCGCATAGCGGCCCACGAGCGGCATGACGATCTCCACGCCCAGGCCCGCGAGTTTGCGGGCCACATAGCGGTAAACGATGTAAAGCTCTTCTGGGGGCGTCGCACCCAGGCTGTTAACCAATATGGAAACCCGGTCTCCCCGTTCGAGCGGCAGGTCAGCCAGCAGGTAAGCCAGCACTTCCTCCGCGATGGCATCTGCAGGTTTCAAGGGCCCGCGGCGCACTCCCGGCTCGCCGTGTATGCCCATGCCGATTTCCATTTCTGTCTCGCTGATGGTGAAAGTCGGCCGTCCCACGGCGGGGACCGTGCAGGGTGTGAGAGCCACGCCTAGGGACCGGCAGGCATCCACGGCTTTCTGGGCGATGGCGGTCACCTCTTCGAGCGTAGCGAACTGGGCCGCCTTGGCTCCGGCAAGCTTGTAAGCGTACACCAGCCCCGCGACGCCCCGGCGCTTCGCGCCTTCGGCGAGCGGGGCGCTGGCCACGTCGTCCGCCACGCGCACCGTGGTGGTGCGGATGTCTTCCATTTCCACGATCTCCCCGGCCATATCGAAGTTCATGTTGTCGCCGCCGTAGTTGCCGTACAAGCGCAGCACTCCGGCGCCGCCGTGCGCGACGCGGATGGCTTCCGCCACCTGGTCCACCGCGGGCGAGGAGAATACGTCGCCGATCGCGCAGGCATCCAGCAATCCCTTGCCGACGTAACCTGTAAAGACCGGCAAGTGCCCGGAGCCGCCCCCGGAGACGATTCCGACCTTCCCGCGTACAGGCGCATCCGCGCGAACGATGACCCGGCCCGCAGGCCCGGTTTGTTTGTAATACTGGGGATGAGCCAGACACAGCCCTTCCAGCATCTCGTCGACGTAGGCAAAAGGCTCATTGAGGATCTTCTTCATCGGCTCCTCCGCACGCAGGCTNNTCCCGCCAGCGGGGGGAGTATACACCCGCTGACCGCGGGCGTGGATGAGGTTGTTCGGGGGGTGCTGGTGTCAATTGCGAGACATGGGCGCTCCCATGTACAGTCATTCCCGCGCAAGCGGGAATCTACTCCGCCAGCCATTGGAAATGCGCCGCCGACGGACTGGATTCCCGCTTGCGCGGGAATGACCATTGTTTCGAATGGGATCCCATTGCAAATGACACCAGCACCCGCTCGGGGGGCGGCGTCGCCCCTGCTGCCCGCAGGGCTCACCGAGAGACCCGGCTGACGGCTGCAAGTGGTGGCTAGGCGTCGAGGTCTTCATCCACAGTGATTTTCAGGGCGCGGAGGAATTGCGTGTCTTGCGTGGTCAGGCGGAATTCGGGGTCGGCGTGCCCATCGGCGGTCAGTTTCTGGTGATGCACCAGGTTAATCTCGCCGCGCTTGTTGAAGCCAATGGTGACTTCCAGCACCAAAAAAAGGTCATACCCGGCGCTGCGAATGCGCGACATCACCTCGGCGATTTTTTCGGAATCGGAGAGGCATTCGTTGATGGCGTCGCCCAATTCTTTGATCAGGCGTTTGAAATTCTCGTCGAGCTCCAAGGTTCACCCGGCCGGTCGAGGGCCGCCCGCAAACATCATTCTAGGATTGGCCGCGAAAAGCTGTCAAGGTGGAACGCGCCTGCCTCTATGGGTCGACATGTGATTTACATCCTCAGGCCCCGCGGTGGATGCCGGGCTATGTAATTCCCCCCCGGATTGGGAGGGGGCCAGGGGATGGTTAACCTTCGCTCTTACGGCTGTGCCCCACCACCCCCAACCCCCTCCTCAGCCGAGGAGGGGGGTTACGATGTGCCAAGGCACTCCCAACGCGCCCCGATCCGCCGATAACGTAGTGCTTTTGGGTGGTTGGCCGCAGAACAGCGATGTAGGGGCCAGCAAAAGGGCTTCGGCAGGGGCTTGAGCGGAACGTCCGGCGCAAAGATTTTTCACCTACGGGGTGCACAATTTCCGTATCATCGCGGCATGCGTAAAGAATCCAAACGTTCTCCCACCGAATCGCCCTTGCTGTTCGAGATCGACCCGCAACCC
>PMYF01000928.1:9574-9806 GCA_003171295.1 Acidobacteriota bacterium
ATGATGAATCTACTTTCGTGGAGAGCTTCGTCATTCTCAACGCTGCCGGGGGCGAATGCCCGGAGGACTTTGAGCGCCTGCGGGGAGACCCCGGCTTGGCCGAGATGATCGGGCACGAACTGCCTTCGCCCCGCGCGGCGCTGGAGTTCTTGTATGCGTTTCATGAGGAGGAGAAGATCGAGCCAGCGCAGCAACGACGGTTGCCGGATCAGATCGCCTATATCCCGGAAGA
>PMYF01000428.1 GCA_003171295.1 Acidobacteriota bacterium
CTCGAGGAGACCGAGAGTCGGCAAAAGGTAAGATTTACAAGCCTTATCTCCGACAGGCTCCTAGGTGGTAGCCCTTGTCCTCAACCTCGCTGTAATCGCACCGGGAAAGGGACCCGGCATACCAAATGCGCGGAGCAAGCTGCTGACGGAGGTGTACGTGGCTGAGCCCGACATACTGGGCCCTCAAACTACGCAGCGGGTCTAGAGGATACTCCGCGCATCGCCCGACCAGTGGCTGACCACTGCTCACACGGGCGCCGGCCAACCCGAAATGCCCAAAGAAAAGCCTGTAGCATCCAGGCCGCTGCTCAAAGCGCCGGTTGAACTCATCGAGTTGCCGGGCGAAGGCCTCACCCAGACTGTGCTCGTCGCCAACTATCTCAGCTTTCCTGGGATACGGGAAGACTGCGACAGCAGCCTTACCCAGCTCAATAAACTCCGGCTCGGTACAAAGGTATATCGGGTGCTTCCCTTTAGCCCGGCCAAACACAGATAAATCTCCCTCCAGCTCAGCCCCGTGATTTCCCGCGACCAGAATTACTGGAGCGTGGTTGGCCATTTAAACCAGGATATCAACCCAGAGGTTCCTTTCCTTAATTGTTGCCTTGTAATTCGTGGGGTCGCCGTTGATCACAAAGAGGTCAACGCTCGCCTGGATGGCATCTGCGACAAACCATTCTAGGCACTGCGCGGTATCGGCGAAGTAGCGGTCTTCATCGAGGTGAAAATCACCAGCGTGAACGAATCGAAAGGGCATACATAGCCTCCCTTCGTGTCAAAAGATCAAAACATCCTTCTGTCAATGGAGATCGGTGGGGTTCTCACGAGAGGCACGAATGGCACCTTCCATGGCCCGCGAGAGCACCTTGCTTTGCAAACTCGACTCATAGTTGCATTGGGCGGTGGTCAGGAGTACCTTTTGGGTCGGCGGAAAGTGGATAATGGAAATTCCGGCTAAGACCCGCCCGGCTCGGTTGGGCAGGGGCTCCTGGTGTGCCAGGAGCCCTCCGGTCGGCTTCCCATGTGGGAGCGCGAATCGCGCCCATAGCACTTTGTAAGAAAAGGGGTCGCAATCATGAGGTTCAAAGCCAATTTCCTACTTGCCATCGCGCTTGGTAGCACTTGTCTGGGCCACCTGTGGGCAGACAACGCCGCCGGGCGGGGGACGATCGATCTGAGAGACGGCTGGGCGATTCAGTCTTCGGCCGATGTTAAGGACAAGGGCGAAGTCATCTCGACTTCAACGTACAAGCCACAGGAATGGTATCCCGCAACGGTCCCCGCTACCGTCCTCGCAGCGCTCGTAGCGGACAAGGTATACGCCGATCCGTACTTCGGGGCCAACCTGCGAGACATCCCGGGCACGCGGTACCGTGTGGGCGATCTTTTCTCCAACCTCATGATGCCGCCGGAAAGCCCCTTCCGCTCTTCTTGGTGGTACCGCAGGGAATTTCGAGATTTGGGGAAGCTTCCCGGGCGGCGGGTTTGGTTGCAGTTTGACGGCATCAACTTTCGGGCGAATGTATGGCTCAATGGCTCGCGCCTGGCTGATTCGGCTCAGGTGGCAGGCGCTTACAGGATGTATGAGTTTGATATCACCGACGCAGTGAGCAAGGACTCGACAAACGTCCTTGCCGTGGAAGTGTTCCCGCCGCGCCCGACCGATCTGGCGATTAACTGGGTCGACATTAACCCCACTCCCGCCGACAAGGACATGGGGCTCTGGCGAAGTGTAAGGATTGTTACCACCGGTCCGGTCGAGATCCGCCACCCGCAGGTTACCTCGCATCTGGACCTTCCGTCCGCAAAGGTTGCGCATTTGACCATTACAGCAGACCTCCAGAATGCCACGGACCACCCGATCAAAGGAATTCTCCAGGCCCGCATCGAATCGATTGAGATTTCTCAAAACATTGAGCTCGGGCCTCGCGAAGGCAGGAGTATCAGCTTTAGCCCCGCGAACTTCTCCCCGTTGAATATTTCCCATCCCCGCGTATGGTGGCCGTGGCAAATGGGGCCGCAGGACTTATATGAGCTGGCGCTGGAGTTTGTGTCCGACGGCCAAGTGTCGGATGCGCAGAAGGTACAATTCGGGGTCCGGGAGGTGACTGCGGAATTGGATGCCGCCCAACATCGGGTGTTCAGCGTCAACGGACAGAAGATTTTGCTCCGGGGAGCGGGTTGGTGGTCTGACATGATGCTTCAATCCTCGCCGGAGAGGCAGGAATGGGAGATCCGGTATGCCCGGGATCTGAATCTGAATGCACTGCGGATGGACGGCAAGCTCGAGGACGATCACTTTGCGGAGCTTGCGGATCGATATGGCCTGTTGCTCCTGCCCGGCTGGTGTTGTTGCGATCACTGGGAACACTGGAAGGAGTGGGACGAGGAGGACTACACGGTCGCCCCAGCGTCCCTGCGCGACCGCCTTCGATCCTTTAGAAATCACCCGAGCGTGCTGGTATGGCTCATGGGTGACGACAATCCACCGCCGCCCCGGGTGGAGGCCTTGTACAAAGACATCATCAAAGAGTCGAACTGGCCAAATCCTGTGATCACCTCGGCAACTGCCCAGCCCACCGCGCTGAGTGAAAACACGGGCGTGAAGATGAATGGACCGTACGAATGGGTTCCTCCCATCTATTGGTTTGGTGACACAAGGGGAGGGGCGTTTGGCCTCGCCACCGAGGTGGGCCCCGGCATCGTCATCCCGCCGGTTGAGAGCTTGCGGAAGTTCCTGCCTGCCAGCCATCTGTGGCCTCCCGACGAAGTGTGGACCCTCCACGCCGGCGGCTACACTGTTGCGGATGTTGAGTTCAAGATCTTCACGCAGGCCCTGGAAGAACGCTATGGCCGTGCGAACACTCTGGAGGACTTCACGAAGAAGGCACAGTTGATGTCATATGAAGCGCAGCGTGCCATGTTTGAGGCTTACTCCCGCAACAAATACACCGCCACGGGCGTTCTCCAGCAGATGCTGAACAACGCCTGGCCCTCGGTGGATTTTCATATTTACGACTATTACCTTCGACCTGCGGGGGCCTACTTCGGCACCAAGAAAGCCTGCGAGCCTCTGCATGTCCAATACTCCTACGACAATCGTTCGATCGTGGCCGTGAATTCGACGTATCGGCCCTACACGAAGCTAAAGGCAAAGGCAACAGTGTATGATCTGAATCTTCACGAGCGGTTCTCGAAAGAGGCGATCTTCGAGGCCGCATCCGACTCCACGAACAGCCTGTTCACAATTCCCGAAATCGAAAGCCTGAGCACAACCTACTTTCTGGACCTTCGATTGGCAGATTCATCTGGCGTCGAGATCAGCTCCAATTTCTATTGGCTCTCAACCAAGCCCGATGTGCTCGACCCGGATCGGAGCACGTGGTTCTACACGCCCACGAAAGCGTTCGCTGACTACACCGGTCTGCAAGGTTTGGCACCCGCGCAGGTGCGGGTGTCGGGAAGGATCGATAAGGACGGGAACGAGGACCTGGCGCACATTACGGTGGAGAACCCCAGCAAACAGCTTGCGTTCTTTCTGCGCGTGCGCCTTGCCAATGAAAAGGACGTAGAGGAAATCCTGCCCATCTTGCTGCAGGACAGCTACTTCTCTCTCCTTCCGGGCGAGCGCAAGGAAGTGACCGCGAAGTTTGAACGATCGCCCGGGCTGAAACCGGCAGTGGACGTGGAAGGCTGGAACGTGCCGCGCCAGTCGGTGCGGCTGAGTGAGTGAGCATACGACGATGAATCTAGTAGTGCGATTCCTAACTTAGATAGTTACTCGCAGTCCTTGCAGAGAAGGAGAGCTGTACCCGTCCTGTAGACTTATTGCGGGGAGGCGACGATTCCGCAGGGGCAACCCGCGGTCCTGGGCGAGCGACGGCGCACTTTAGCCAGTAGGCGACTGCTGCCGGGCGCGGCTCGCCTCACGCTTAGCTCGGGAACAGCCCCAGCTGATCTGGCGTCGTGGCAGTACTCGATGGCCTGCGCGAGGCTTTACGCCTGGACACACTTTCAAGTGACCCACCGAACATCGGAAGCTGCGTTACCACTGCAGGGATCGGTGCTGGCGGTGGAATGATGATTTCTGGTATATCCCCCTCCGAAGGGTGTGCTTCCATTTCCGATGGTGATGTCTCCACGGCCCGAACTCCGAACACTTCCGCCTGCTTCTCCACGAGCCGCTTCCACACCGCATCCGCGTTCTCTCCGATGCCCTTCTCCGTCACCAG